>DAIDKJ010000217.1 GCA_027450105.1 Ferrovum sp. | reverse complement strand
GGTTGTCCGTCTGCAAAAACGCGGCGCTGGTCTCTTCAAGGGCGGAACCTGGTTTCGGGGTTGACTCCTGAGCCGCTGCGGCAGGATCACTCGCAGAAAACGGATGACTGATCCGCCAGGCTTCGATGAACTGCATGATGGCGTAGGATAGCTCGCGGCAGCCTTGGCCGGTTAAAGCCGAAATTTCGAAAATCCGGGGGGGCTCTTGTGACGATGGAGCATCCAGCGCTGGGGTAAACAGGGCACGCACGGCAGCCCGCTGGGACTCTGCTAGCATGTCGATCTTGTTGAGGACGATCCAGCGTGGTTTTTGATACAGGCTTTCATCATATTTGCGCAGTTCGGTCACCAACGCCTGGGCTTGGGCCTGGAGATCCACGCTCTCATCCAGCGGCGCCGCATCAACGATATGCAGCAGCAGATGCGTGCGCGCCAAATGGCGCAAAAACTGATGCCCCAATCCGGCTCCTTCGGCTGCACCCTCGATCAAACCGGGAATATCGGCAATGACGAAACTGCGCGCATCGTCCACCCGAACTACTCCCAGATTGGGATGCAGGGTGGTAAAAGGATAATCCGCCACCTTGGGGCGTGCCGCTGAGACGGCGCGAATGAAAGTAGATTTGCCAGCATTGGGATAACCCAGTAATCCCACATCCGCCAGTACCTTGAGTTCCAGATGAAGTTCTCGCGACTCTCCCGGTTCGCCCCGGGTAAACTGCCGTGGGGTTCGATTGATGCTGGACTTGAAATGCAGATTACCCAAGCCGCCACTGCCACCGCGCGCCAAGAGCGTTTTTTGCTGATGATGCGTGAGATCTGCCAGGACCCCTCCCGTCAGGGCATCGGTCACCAGCGTACCCACGGGCATGCGTAGCAGAATATCCTCCGCACCCTTGCCATTGCAGTCGGAGCCGCGGCCCGCTTCGCCGTTGCGTGCCTTGTGAATGCGCGCAAAGCGGTAGTCCACCAGCGTGTTGATGTTGCGATCGGCCAGTGCCCAGATGCTGCCCCCGCGCCCACCATCGCCACCATCCGGCCCACCTTTGGGGATGTATTTTTCACGCCGGAAGCTGGCCGAACCATCGCCTCCCTTTCCGGCATGAACCTGAATATTGGCTTCGTCAATGAACTTCATGAAACAGGGCCGTTCTCCACAGAAAACCAACGCCACCAAAGTAAAAGGGCACTACGTGACAAAAAAGCCCTATCGCAGGATAGGGCTTTCGAGATTCGGGAATGCGTGAATCGTTAGGCAGCGTTAGCAGCCACCGGTTCGATGGCGACGATTTTGTCGCTCAAAGGCCCCTTGTTACGAAACACCACATGACCATCGATTTTGGCAAACAGCGTATGGTCCTTACCCATGCCCACATTGGGTCCGGGATGAATGCGCGTGCCCCGTTGGCGCACGATGATGCTGCCAGCGCTGACCAGTTCACCCCCATAGGCTTTTACACCCAGTCGTTTTGATTCGGAATCGCGTCCGTTGCGGGAACTCCCGCCTGCCTTTTTATGTGCCATGGCCTAACCCTCAACCTGCCGTAATGGTATTGATCTGTACTTCAGTGAAACCCTGACGGTGCCCCTGATGTTTTTGATAATGCTTGCGACGACGCATCTTGAAGATCTTAACCTTGTCATGCCGACCATGGGACAAGACGGTTGCCGTCACTTTGGCACCATTCACGAGCGGACGTCCAAAGGTGATGGCCTCGCCATCAGCCACCATCAGCACCTGGTCCAAGTCGAACTGACTGCCGACTTCGGCGGGTATGAGTTCGATTTTCAATTTTGCACCGGCTTGCACGCGATACTGCTTGCCACCGGTTTTGATAACAGCGTACATGTGACGCTCCCTGCGTAACTGGATCAAAGAATCGGCGAATATACCCTTTTTTTCAAACCCTGTCAAAGCCACATGCCGGTGCAAAAGCCAGCAGCCTCTTTAGCCCAACCAGGCATCCCTGCCAGCGGTCTTGCGGGCGAATGGGTTTCTGCGTACGTTCGAGAGAGGGGCGTTGTTTGCTACCCATTACCGGATTGAGTCACAATATCCCCCTGTTTTCCCGGAAAATCGTTCCTGAAGGATGCCCCATGAATATCGTCATCACCATCATTGGCGCCGATCGCGTCGGCATCGTGGCCAAAGTCAGCACTGCCCTGGCCGAGCATCACATCAACATCCTGGACATCAACCAGAACATCCTGCATGGTTTCTTCAACATGGTCATGGTGGCTGACATGAGCACAGCCAGCGCACCGCTTAAAACCTTGCAGGAGCATTTCAAGGGATTGGGGGAATCCATCGGGGTGGATATCAAAATTCAACATGAAGAAATCTTCAAGGTCATGCATCGGGTGTAAGCTCAAGCCGTCATCAATCCCCACGCTGAAAAGTCATCGTACCTGCTTTAGGAATCCACATGCTGCTCGCCAAGGAAATTTTTGAAACACGCCAGATGATCGAGGACAATAAACTCGATGTGCGCACCA
>DAIDKJ010000216.1 GCA_027450105.1 Ferrovum sp. | reverse complement strand
CCCGCCACCTACCGCTGCGAGTATCGTGACGGCTACCTGACCTTGGGCATTTGGACCCGGGGCCTGGTGGGCAAATGGATGTTCTATGACATGGCCCATCTGGATGCCGAAGCCCTGGGCACCCCCTGGCCGGAATAACCCATCTTCCGGGGGGAACAGGCGCTGGAAACAACTGCTACCCAAGCGGGAATGGGCAAGCGTAGTAATCCTCCGGAAGAGGACTGCGGGGTGGATTTGTTTGGTGGTATCTTCCGCGGCAAGCGCGTCATGGTAACAGGCCATACCGGTTTCAAAGGCAGTTGGCTTGCCCTGTGGTTGACCGAACTAGGGGCCCATGTCACTGGTTTCTCCCTGCCGCCAAAGACAGAGCCCAACCATTGGGATTTGCTCCATCTATCCCTGGACAACGACCATCGGCTCGACATCCGCGACCTGGCCGCGCTTCAGCGAGTCTTCCACAAAGACCAACCTGACATCGTCTTTCATCTCGCTGCTCAACCCTTGGTCAGGCGTTCATATCGCGACCCAATCGAGACTTGGTCCACCAATGTCATGGGTACAGCCAATGTGCTTGAGGCCAGCCGCCAAACAGCCAGTGTCCGCGCCATTATCACCATCACCACCGACAAATGCTACGAAAACCGCGAATGGCCATGGGGTTATCGCGAAATCGACCGCCTTGGAGGCCACGATCCCTATAGCGCCTCCAAAGCTGCCGCCGAATTGGTGGCGGCTAGTTACCGCAGTGCGTTTTTCAACACGGCAACGGCCCCTTTGCTGGCCACTGCCAGGGCGGGCAATGTAATCGGGGGCGGGGATTGGTCGGAAGACAGACTGATTCCCGACCTGGTGCGCGCCCTCCAGAACCATCAGTCCGTCGCAATCCGCTCCCCCCAAGCCACGCGCCCTTGGCAGCACGTTTTGGAGTCCTTGAGTGGCTATTTGCTCTTGGGACAAAAGCTGATCGAAGGCAATAAAAATTTTGATGGTGCTTGGAATTTTGGCCCTGAACGCAGCGGTAATCGCACGGTGGCAGATATTCTGAACAGGCTTCAAACCCATTGGCCAGAGATGCGGTGGCACCAGACGGCGGCATCTCAACCCCATGAAGCCAACTTGCTTTATTTGGACAGTGCCAAGGCCCATGCTCAACTGGGCTGGCAACCTGTGTGGGACCTCGACACCACTTTGGAAAAAACTGCCCAGTGGTACCGTGCTTGGCTGACCAACCAGGAGGTCATTAGTCGCCAGCAATTGTCTGCTTATATTCAGGCAGCCACACAAGCCGGGATCAAATGGGCAGCAAGTTGAACATTTACCCAACACCGATCGATGGTTTGGTAGTGATTGAATCCCCACCGCACACGGATGAACGTGGCGCTTTTTCCCGGATTTTTTGCGCGCACGAATTGAATGCCATCATTGGGCAGCGCAGAATTGCCCAGATCAACCATTCCCTCACAGTCGGCCCAGGTACTGTGCGGGGTATGCACTTCCAGTATCCCCCACAGGCCGAAATGAAACTGGTGCGCTGCCTCAAAGGGCGGGTGTGGGATGTGGCCGTGGATTTACGCGCCAATTCCCCCACTTTCCTCCAATGGCACGCGGAAGAACTGACGCCCACCAACACCCGGATGATGCTCATTCCTGAGGGCCTGGCCCACGGTTTTCAGGTGCTTGAACCCGCCAGTGAGCTGCTCTACCTGCACACTGCAGCGTATACTCCGGATAGCGAAGGCGGTGTGCGCCATGACGACCCCAGACTGGGGATTACATGGCCGCTGGCCGTTACCGATCTCTCTTTGCGGGATGCCAATCACCCGTTGATCGATTCACGTTTTTCGGGATTGTACCCATGAATTGCCGCCACTGCGCAGCCCCGCTTACCCATACTTTTCTTGATTTGGGCCATGCGCCACCGTCAAATGCCTATCTGTCGGCAGACGACCTCGATCGACCTGAGGTGTATTACCCGCTCAAGGTCAAGGTATGCGACCAGTGTTGGCTGGTACAAACCGAAGACTACACCAAGATCGAGACCCTGTTCACCTCTGACTACGCTTATTTTTCCAGCACCTCATCGGGCTGGTTGGCCCATGCCGCGCGCTATGCTCAAAAAATGATCCCGCATCTGGGCCTTGGAAGTCACAGTCAGGTGATCGAAATCGCCTGCAACGACGGTTATCTGCTCAAAAGCTTTCTAGGTGCCGGCATTCCCTGCCTGGGCATCGAGCCGACGGCCAGTACCGCCGCCGCCGCCGAAAAACTCGGCATCCCGGTTGTGCGGGAATTTTTTTGCGAAGCGCTCGGCCAGCGGCTAGCTGCAGAAAATCGGCAAGCAGACTTGATTACGGGCAATAATGTTTACGCCCATACTCCAGACATCAATGACTTCACGCGTGGTTTGAAGGCGGCGCTGAAACCGGGGGGCACGATTACGCTTGAATTTCCCCACCTCATGAAACTGATCGCGCACACGCTGTTCGATACGGTGTATCA
>DAIDKJ010000215.1 GCA_027450105.1 Ferrovum sp. | reverse complement strand
CTGGCAGGTTGTTAGAGGGGCTTCCCAATAAAAAAGGCGACCTGGAGGTCGCCTTTTTTATGGGTCCCGCCAGCGCGCTGAACAGCCTGCGCCGGTGCTGGGGTCCTTATTTCTTCATTTCGTCTTTCTTCATTTCGTCTTTCTTTTCTTCTTTCTTCATTTCGGCTTTCTTTTCTTTCTTCATTTTCTTCTTTTCTACTTTCTTTTCTTCTTTCTTGGTTTCTTTGGCTTCCTTGGCAGGAGCGGCAGCAGGAGCAGGCGCATCGGCTGCGAAGGTGGTAGCGGTAAAGGCGGCAAGCATGGCAGCAATCAGAGCGGAACGAATCATGGTTATTTCCTTAAAGTTAAATGGTCTTTCACTAAAAACCGACATCAGGTGATTCCCTCAAGGGGCGCAGCATTATAGCATGGGTACCACATCAGGTTCGGTATAACGCAGTGCACTCCTAAAACGTCTCGTTCGGCCGTTGGTTGACATATTCAGTTACTTTATATTGGCATAGGATATGGACATAGGATATGGACATGGGATATGGACATGGCATATCGACAGCGCATCACGACCCGGCTTCTGCCAGAGGTCTCAGCCCTCATCTAGCGCCCATAGCCTTTGAACTGCTCCTGCACCTGGGCCATTTGGGCGGGGTCCAGCACCTGCGCCGGACCGATTTGCAGCACGCGCCAGTACTGCTCGCTCAGGGACTCCAGCGCCAGGGCATGCGCCAGGGCCTGGTCCAGGTTGCGCCCCAGGGCGATCATGCCATGATTGGCCAACAGACAGGCCTGGCGCCCTTCTAGCGCTTGCAGGGCGGCATCGGAAAGGGCCTGGGTGCCAAACAGGGCATAGGGCGCACAGCGGATGTCCTCGCCCCCCAATTGGGCAATCATGTAGTGAAAGGCCGGAATGCTGCGGTGCGCGCAGGCCAGAGTAGTGGCAAAAGGGCTATGGGTATGAATGATCGCTCCCACCTCGGGGCGCGCGCGCAGAATGTCGCGGTGAAAGCGCCATTCGCTCGAGGGCTTTCCCGCCGCACGGGGGTCCGCCACCTGAAGGTCCGCCGCGCGGGGGTCCGTGGCGTGTACGCCGCCCTCCAGATCCATGAACACCATGTCCTGGGCCTGCATGCGCTCCACGGCCAAGGCCGTGGGGGTAATCCAGAAGCCCTGCAGGGCGGGAGCGCCGGTGAGCGGATCATGGCGCACCGAGGCATTGCCGCTCATGCCCTGATTCAAGCCCGCTGCCAGCAGGCGCTGCATCACCTGCACCAGTTGCGCGCCGGGAGCACTCCGGGCGTCCCCTCCCTGGGCGTCCCCCCGGGCCTCCCTTTGGTTCTCCCCCTGGGCCATCCCTTGGGGCCTCATCCCAGCACCCGACCGGCTACCGCATCCAAACGGGCCAGCAGCTCGGGATCCCGGGCCTGGGGAGCGGTGACCAGGGCATGGTCCAGTGCCCGCTGGCAGGCACATTGGGGGGCTTTGGGGTCGGCGCCCAGCGCCGGAATGACCGCGTGCATCAGGTCCCGGGCACGCTCGGCATTGGCCGTGAGCAGGGCAATGATGTGCGCCACGGTCACGTCCTCGTGGTCGGGATGCCAGCAGTCGTAGTCGGTGACCATGGCCACGCTGGCGTAGCACAGCTCCGCCTCCCGGGCCAGTTTGGCCTCCGGCAGGTTGGTCATGCCGATGACATCGGCATTCCAGCTGCGGTACAACTCGGATTCGGCCAAGGTGGAAAACTGCGGCCCCTCCATAGCCAGATAGGTGCCGCCACGCGCCAGCGCCACACCCAGATTCTGGGCCGCCTGCGCCAAATGCGCGCCGAGGCGCGCACACACCGGATGGGCCAGGGACACATGGGCCACGCAGCCTGGTCCAAAAAAGGAGCTGGCTCGGCCCACGGTGCGATCGATGAACTGGTCCACCAGCACGAAGGTGCCCGGCGCCAGATGCTCGCGCAGGGATCCCACGGCACTGAAGGAGATCAGCTGCGTGACACCAGCCCGTTTGAGGGCATCGATATTGGCGCGATAATTGATGTGCGACGGGGGCAGCCGATGGCCCCGCCCATGGCGCGGCAAAAACACCAGGGGCTGGCCCTGCAGCTCGCCGCAGAACAGGGCATCGGAAGGCGCCCCAAAGGGGGAAGATACCTCCACCCAGCGGGTGTTTGTCAGCCCCGGAAGATCGTACACCCCACTGCCCCCAATCAAACCAATCGCCATTTAGAAAACCTCTATCCTTTCCTGTGGAATCCGGCATACACTACCGTTCTTCGCAAGTAAACTCATTTGTTTATGCTAACCCATTCCGCCCCATCCATCCCCCCTGGCGCCGTTGCCGGCACCACCGAGGCCATTGCAGGCGCTACCGAGGCCGCTGCCGAAGCCAGCCCTGCCACCCCCGCCGAACCGGCCCCAGGAACCCGCCAGGTGTTTGACGGCATCGAACGCGTGTACTACGACGGCTACTGGATCAAATTCTACGCGCCTCCAGCCGACACCCTC
>DAIDKJ010000214.1 GCA_027450105.1 Ferrovum sp. | reverse complement strand
ATCGCCGTACCCAGACCTAACATCACCGCGCCTGACCCAAACGGTAGAAAATCGGTGGAAAGCGCCGTCACCGCAATCCCGACAGCCTGTAGCCACATCCCCCCAACGATCAGCCATTTTCGACCAATCCGGTCGGACAGGCCACCCGTAAAAATCTGTGAGATGCCCCAGACCGAAGGATAGATGGCAGCGAGAATGCCAATTTGGGTGAGCGACATCCCTGCGGCGGCAAACACCAAGGGAAATAGGCCCCAAGCCATGCCATCATTCAGGTTGTTGACCAGGCCCACCTGGCTGACACTGGAAAGATTATGGTCGGTCAGCGAAGTGCGGCGAAAGATATCGCTTTGGGCCAGTCTTGGCGCGTCACTGCCCGCGTGGTGCATTTTGACCTCATGGGTCACATGATGCTGAGTCTCTCGCACTACCAGCACCGACAGCAGCAGCCCGGTAATGACATAAACAACGCCCAAATAGAATGGTTCTGGTCTCAACCCGTATCGCGCCGCAAGCCAGCCCGTTGCAAGTGCGCTACCCGCCACGGCAAAATATCCTGAAAATTCGTTGAGCCCCATGGCCAGACCGCGTCGTTTCGGGCCTACCAGGTCGATTTTCATGATCACGGTGGTGGACCAGGTGAGCCCTTGGCTTAACCCCAAAAATACATTAGCTGCAACCACCCAGTTCCAGTCCGGAGCCCACATCAACATGAACGGTACCGGGATGGCTGTCAACCAACCAGCCACCAGCACTTGTTTGCGTCCGAAGCTATCGGAAAAACGACCAGCAAAATAGTTTGTCAGCGCCTTGGTTACACCAAACACTACGATAAAGGAAAGAATTGCTGTCCGCGCCACGATATGAAATTCGTGTTCAGCAATGGCTGGGAGAATGCTGCGCTCCAACCCCACCATGGCGCCTACGAAGGCATTGACCAGCAGCAATAACGAAAACTGTCCCAGGTTTTCACGCAGTCCCAGTTGCACGGCAGTGGTCTGCAGGGTCATGCAGAGATACCCAGGTTGGCCCGCACTATTTCGTCCATTTGCGCGGGACGCGGAGGAATGTCCCTGATCAGAGTCTCGATGAATGTGGGTTTATCCATGGATAACCCAGGATTCCAGCGCTTCTCGTACCCCAGAGTGGATGAAGGCTTTCCAGACAGGCCGGCGCCGCAAGCGCTGCCCGCCTGATGACCCGGGTAGACTTCCAGTTCGTCCGGTAGTACCAGCAGCTTGTTGTGCAAGGTGTCGTAGAGCATACCTGCCATCTCGGCTTCTTTTCCGGCGAGATCGGGGCGACCCGCCGCACCAACGAACAAGGTGTCCCCCGTAAGGACGAACCAGGGAGCATTTCCACGACGCTTATCCGTGACCAGCAGACAAATGCTGTCCAGAGTATGGCCTGGGGTATGCAATACCTTGATGCTGACGTTGCCTGCATCAAGCAACTGGCCATCATGCAAAGGTTCGAAGCTGTAGTTCACCAACCCGCGGTCTGAATCGTGCAGGCAGTAGGGAATGCCGAGGCGTTCAGCCAGTGCCCGACCACCTGAAAAGTGGTCCGCATGAACATGGGTGTCGATGACGTAATTGATGGGGACATTTGCCTTGCGGGCTTCCTCGACAAACCAGTCCTCATCTCCGGCAACCACATCCACGGCCACGGATTTTCCAATTCCAGTGCAACCGAAGTAATAGGAGAGTGATGATTCCTTCGTGGCCAGTTGTTTGAAGAACATAGGAAGGTCTCTCCTAAAACACCAGAACCTGGTCTGCTTCAGCCGTCCATTCGGCCAACTGCGCCAGAGTGGATCGCTTTGCTCCTTCGATGATTTCGGTTTCGGTTACGCCACGCGCGTCCATGCAGGTACCGCACAGACCAACCTCACCCTTACGTAGTACTTTGCCCAGCATGAGCTGCAGGTTGTAGTAACCTTCTGGTACTTTTTGGCCTGTCTTGGCGACCGCTACGGCATCCGCCATCAAAAATACCCGCACCTGCTGATCAGGACGGGCAGCCAGGGCGCCCGCAAGCCGCAGCCCGTTGTAGGAGCGTTCGCTGCCATAGGGTGCTTCATTCAGAATGAACAATGTGGTTTTCATGATGGAACTCCTTTGGGTTTCCCCTGCATGCTGGATGAACGGATTAACGGAAGCCCTGCGGCCTGCCACTCACTGACACCGTCGGGCAGTTTGCTTGCCAAAAGACCATGCCCCGCCAGAATGGCGATGGCCTCATCAGACATCAGGCAGAAGGGGCCCCGGCAGTAGGCAACGACCTCCTTGTTCTTTGGTAATTCGGCCACGCGCTGCTTTAGTTCTGACAGCGGCATGGAGCGGGCAAAGGGCAAGTGTGCCGTGTCGTATTCGTGTTGTGGACGAACGTCGATCACGATAATTTCACCTCGCTGGACCCGCTCCAGCAAGACTTCACGCGCCAGTGGCGCCAAACGCTTCGGATCAGCCACCATCTGGTCCAGCGCCATGCGAAGTTCCAGCAAATGCTCC
>DAIDKJ010000213.1 GCA_027450105.1 Ferrovum sp. | reverse complement strand
AGTTGAAGCAACTGGTAGTGGCCGGTGGCGTGGGAGCCAATCAGCATCTGCGCCGCGAACTGGCGCGTCGCTTGCAGCCCGTGGGTGCGCGCGTGAGTTTTCCCCCGCTGGCCTTGTGTACCGATAACGGGGCCATGATTGCCTATGCCGGGGCGCAGCAGCTATTACGCCAGCCTGCAACGGCCACTCAGGGAGCCTTTGCCGTCTATCCCCGTTGGCCCCTGCAGCGCACCTGAACCCCGGTCCCTCAGGAGGTTGGTTGTTCCTCGAGCGAAGAGCCGGATGACAAACCGGGATGAAATTTGCTACAATCACCGGCTTTTCCGTTCTGCGGCGTTGCGATGCGTGCTGACGGGGCAGGATTCGAGGTCGCCAGCCCGACCATGTGGGCTGGAAACGTCTGCCACAACGCCGTGTTGTGGTGGTCAAATTGTCAACCAAACGGGTTTTTAGAGGTTTTAATGCCAAATATTCGTGTCAAGGAAAACGAGCCCTTCGATGTGGCCTTGCGTCGTTTCAAGCGCGCTGTAGAAAAAACCGGTCTGCTGACCGAATTGCGCGCCCGTGAGTTTTACGAAAAACCCACGGCAGAACGCAAGCGCAAGCTGGCGGCCGCCGTCAAGCGGCGTTACAAGCGTCTGCGTAGCCAGATGCTGCCTCCCAAGCTGTACTGAGCAACACACCGTCAACGCCCCCGCTTTTGCGGGCGTTGGCAGTGTTCCTGAGTCCCTGTGCGGCCACAGGGGTTCGGTGTCTCCCATCAGGTCTTCTCACAGGGAAAGTTTTTGACGCACATGAGCCTCAAAGTACAAATTACCGAAGACATGAAGACGGCCATGCGCGCGCGCGATGCGGCGCGCTTGAATGCCATTCGCCTCATTCTGGCCGCCCTCAAGCAAAAGGAAGTGGACGAGCGTATCGAGCTCGATGATGCGGCCGTGCTGGCCATTCTGGATAAAATGCTCAAGCAGCGACGCGACTCCATCACGCAATATCAGGCTGCCGGACGTACTGACCTGGTTCAGCAGGAAGAATTCGAGGTGACGGTGCTGCAGCAGTATATGCCGCAACCCCTGTCTGCTCAGGAGCTCAGTGCCTTGGTGGAACAGGCGGTGCACAGCAGCGCAGCCACCGCCATGCAGGACATGGCGCGGGTCATGGCGCTGGTGCGTCCGCAGGTGGCCGGGCGGGCGGACATGGGGCAAGTGTCCGCGCTGGTGAAGGCGCGCCTGGGAGCGCCCAGGTAGCGTGCCCGCTGGCGGTCTGGGCCGTCCGGGTGTGCCGGCCTTCTAACAATGCACCCATGCACTAAACCGGTCCCTCATCAAACCTTGGTGTGACAGGCATGATTCCACGGGATTTCATTCAAACCTTGTTGGGCCGTGCCGACATCGTCGATACCATCGAACACTACATTCCCCTCAAGAAGTCGGGCGCCAATTATGTGGCGCGCTGCCCCTTTCATTCGGAAAAAACCCCCTCCTTTTCGGTCAACCCGGCCAAGCAGTTCTATTACTGCTTTGGTTGCGGGGCCAGTGGCACGGCCCTGGGTTTCGTCATGGAATACACCGGCGCTGGCTTCATAGAAGCCGTGCAGGAGCTGGCACGTCAAGTGGGTCTGGAAGTGCCCCACAGCGAGCAGGACCAGGCGGGGCCTGCTCGGGTCCCGGTTCCGCCGGGTTTGGGTGCGGTGCTGGTACGGGCGGCGGAATACTATCGGGAGCAACTCAAACAGGCTACGGGCGCCATTACGTATCTCAAGCAACGGGGGTTGAGCGGCGCAATCGTGGCGCATTATGGCGTGGGGTATGCTCCGCCCGGATGGCATCATCTGGACACCCTGTTTGGCGCCGAGTTTGCAGACGCGCTGGTGGAATCGGGATTGGTGATTCGTAACGAGGAGGGCAAACGCTACGACCGCTTTCGGGCGCGCATCATGTTTCCCATTCTGGATAGTCGGGGCCAGGTCATCGGTTTTGGTGGGCGCGTCATGGATCAGGAAGAGCCCAAGTACCTCAATTCGCCAGAAACCCCCCTGTTTGAAAAAGGCCGGGAGCTCTATGGCCTGACGCAGGCGCGCCGTGCCATTCGCGATCAGAGCCGGGTGCTGGTGGTGGAAGGCTATATGGATGTGCTGGCCCTGGCCCAGTTTGGCGTGGAGTATGCGGTAGCCACCTTGGGTACCGCGACCTCGGCCACCCATGTGCAAAAATTGCTGCGTATGGCTGATCTGGTGCTGTTTGCCTTCGACGGGGACAAGGCCGGCCAGAATGCGGCGCGACGGGCCTTGGAGGTGAGCCTGCCGCACCTGGTGGATGGCAAGCAAATCGGCTTCCTGTTTTTTCCCCAGGGGGATGATCCGGACAGTTTCATTCGACGGGAAGGCAAGGACGCCTTCGAAGCCTTGTTGCAGCAGGCCATTCCCCTGTCCGAATATCTGCTGCGCTTGCTTACCCAAGCGGTGGATTTGAGTCGAGCCGAAGGGCGCGCCCAAATGCTGCAAGAGGCACGCCACAGTCTGTCCCAGATCACGGCTCCGGCCCTGAGCCTGCT
>DAIDKJ010000212.1 GCA_027450105.1 Ferrovum sp. | reverse complement strand
TAGCTGGGCCTTCACCGGCCTCGCCGCCGAGCCGGTGCCATCGCTGCTGCGCGGTTTCTCGGCGCCGGTGATCCTCGACATCGCTGAGGACGACGCGCGTCTGGCCTTCCGCATGGCCCATGACGTGAGTTCTTACAGCTTTTCTGCCTTGGCCAAGGCCGGTTATCCCATGATGGAAGGGCGCAACGCCGCTCTGGTCACCATGTCGTATGTGGGGGCCGAGAAATCGGTCACCAATTACAACGTCATGGGATTGGCCAAAGCCAGTCTTGAAGCCAGCGTCCGCTACATGGCCCATAGCCTGGGGCCTCGAGGAATTCGGGTCAACGGCATCTCGGCGGGCCCCATCAAAACCCTGGCCGCTGCCGGTATTGGCGATTTCGGGAAAATTCTCAACTATGTGGAAGGGACTGCACCCCTGCGACGCAATGTCACCATCGACGAGGTGGGCAACGTGGCCGCATTCCTGTGCAGTGATCTGGCCTCTGGAATAACAGGCGAAATCGTTCATGTGGATTCCGGATTTTCCAGTACGGTAGCCGGCCTGACGGCCTGAAGCGTCTACTTCTTTACCTCCAGGGCCGCTTTGTTGAGAAGCTTGACCTCGGCGCCCTGGCGGATTCCTGTCATATAAGCCGACATGACCTCATCGCCATAGGCCTGTGAAAGCCCTGCTTCGGCTTGGCGGCGCACACCGGGATCATCGGTGGCCCCGGCAGTGATTTGGCTCACCCGTATCAGCACTTCATTGCCGTTGGCCAGGGATGCTGCAGCATAGAGGGGCAAAGAAGCGGGTGCCAGGGCAAAGGCCGGCTTCACGGCTTCAGCCGGAATCCCCGCCGGGCCGGCCTGTTGCCGGGTAACCAGATGCGGGGCAGACCAGACCAGATTTGGTTGCTCCACCGGCTTGCCGGCCTTCAAGGCGACCAGCGCCGCACTACCCGCCGAAGCGGCCAGATGGGCAGCCTCTTGCTGTTGCAGTTGCTGCCTGATGGCTCCGGCCACGTCCGCCAAAGGGCGCGTGGAGGCAGCTTCATGGGCCACCACACGCGCTGCCACCAGCACATTGGGTTGCACCTCGACGGCTGTCGTATTGCGCCCTTGCGTGAGCACCTCGGGTGTGAACACCGCCTGGCGGAACTTGGGCTGATCCAGTAGTGGATTGCCTGACGGGGCACCCCTGGCCAACCAGTCAGTACTAACCGGTGTCAATTGCAAAGACTTGGCGGCAGGTTCCAGACTGTTGGATTGTTCGTACACCAGATTGCTGAAATTTTCAGCCCCTTCGGCAAAGCGTTGCGCGGCCAGCTGTTTGCGCAGTTCTTCAGTGAGTTGAGGCGTTGCTTCGGCCAGAGTACGGGTTTTTCCTGGACGGATATCCGTGACCAGGATGAGGTGATAGCCGAAGGAGGTCTCCACCGGGCCTTTGATTTCCCCCTGTTGCATGGAAAACACGGCCGCATCGAAGGGCGGAGTCATGGCGCCATGCCCAAAATATCCCAGATCCCCTCCAAGGGGTGCCGAACCCGGGTCCTGGGAATTGGCCTTGGCCAACGCCGAAAATTGTTCCGGATGGGCTTTGAGCTGTTGCAATAGCTGCTGCGCCTTGTCCTGGGCCGCCTTGCGCTGAGCCGCATCCGCATTGGGCGCAACGGCCAGCAGAATGTGGCTGGCACGGCGGGTTTCAGTGCCTTTCCAGCGGGCTTGGTTGGCAGGATCTTCATAGGCCTTGCGCACCATGTCTGCGGTCACGTTCACGTGCTGCATCAAGTCCTTGGCGGAATACACCAGATACTGAAGCTTGACCCGTTCGGGGTTTTGGAACAAAGCGATGTTTTTGTCGTAGAACGCTTTCACCTGATCGTCCGTTACCTTGACCTGATTGAGGTAGTGACTGGCTTCGATGAGGGCAACGGATATTTCCCGTTGCTGGTTATTCAGTTTGAGAAAGGCGTCTACAGCAACCTGAGGGGTCCACTGAGTCCCCGAGAGCGTTTCTTGTTGCAGCTGAATTTTCAGATCATCGCGCAAGCGGGATTCAAATACTGCGGGGGTCATTCCCTGGGCCGCAAGAATTTGCTCGTAGCGCTTTTGGGAAAAGGATCCATTGTCCTGAAACGCCTGAATCTGGCCAATTTCCTTCACCAACGTGGCATCGGGAACCACCAGATGGTGCTGATCTGCATAGTGGGTCAGCAAATAGCGATTGATGAGTGCGTTGAGCGCTTCGTAGCGCATTTCCGGGGAATCCAGCGCGGCCGTATCCAGCGCGGAACCGGGGGTGGCGCCAGCCCGTACGCGATCCATCTGGTTGCGCAGGCTTTCAGAAAACTGGGCCTGACTGACCGTGTATCCGTCAACACTGGCCACCGCATCCGACCCGCCGCTTTGACGGAAGTAGTACTCGATACCAAACAGGGCAAAGGGGATGGTAATAAAAACCAGTAAGGCCTTGGCTACCCAGGTTTTTGAGAGATCTCTGAATTTATCCAGCATGGTCAAACCGACGGATGAAAAAGACGGTCAAGTTTAACATGAATGCCGAGAGGCAACCGCACCCCGGGGCACCAAGCCACCC
>DAIDKJ010000211.1 GCA_027450105.1 Ferrovum sp. | reverse complement strand
GGGCCCAAGTCATGCTGCTGGGCCTGTTCTGTCTGGGCAGTGCCCTGACCCCGGCCCAAGCCGGCGGCTTGCCTGCCGGCGTCGTACAAGGCTATCAAATGGAGGGGGTTACCGAGTATCGCCTGGCCAACGGGTTGCAAGTTTTGCTGGCCCCCGACGACAGCAAACCCACCACGACCGTGAATGTCACCTATCGGGTTGGGTCACGCATGGAAAGCTATGGGGAAACGGGCATGGCTCATCTACTGGAACACCTCATGTTCAAGGGAACCCCCCAGCATAAAAACATTGCTGCCGAACTCACCCGCCATGGCATGCGGCCCAATGGAACGACCTGGTTTGATCGCACCAATTATTTTGAATCCTTTGCCGACTCCCCCGAAAATCTGGAATGGGCCCTGCGCATGGAAGCGGACCGGATGGTGAATTCCTTTATCGCCCGTCGCGATCTGGACAGCGAAATGACCGTGGTGCGCAACGAGATGGAAAGCGGGGAAAACGATCCGGGAGAAGTCTTGATGGATAAGGTCATGGCAGCCGCCTTTCAGTGGCATAACTATGGCAAATCCACCATTGGCGCCCGCAGCGATGTGGAAAACGTCAACATCGCCCACCTGCAGGCGTTTTATCACAAGTATTACCAGCCAGACAACGCCACTTTGGTGGTCGCAGGCCGCTTCGATGCCCTCAAAACCCTGGCACTGATCAATCAGACTTTTGGCAAGATCCCCAAGCCGGCGCGCAAGCTGGAGCCCACTTGGACCCTGGATCCGGTTCAGGACGGAGAACGACAGGTCATTTTGCGACGCGTGGGAGACATTCAAAACCTGGAAGTGCTGTACCATGCGGTGGCCGCAGCAAGTCCCGACAGCGCGGCATTTGAGGTTTTAGCCCAAGTCATGGGAGACACCCCCTCAGGACGGCTGCACAAAGCCCTGGTGGAAAAGGGGCTGGCCACTTCCGTTAGCGCGGACTATTTCAATCTGGAAGAGCCCGGGGTCATTCTGTTTCAGGCAGAGGTTCCCAAGACCCAGGATCTGGACAGCACCCGCAAGGCCCTCTTGCAAACTCTCGAAAACGTCAAGTCGCAACCTTTCACCGATGAAGAGGTGAATCGGGCCCGCGCCAATTTGCTCAATGGCGTGGAAACCACTTTCAATGACCCGGAACGCTTTGGTATTGCCTTGTCCACAGCCATTGCCAATGGCGATTGGCGCCTGTTTTTTTGGAACCGCGACCGTTTGGCCGCCGTCAAGGCCAGCGACGTGCAGCATGTGGCACAAAGCTGGCTGGTTGCCAGTAATCGTACCCTGGGTGAATTCATTCCCACCCCCAATCCTGTACGAGCGCCAGCGCCAGAAAAGGTCGATGCCGCAACCGAGCTCAAAGGGTATGAAAACACCACGGAACTCGCGCAAGGAGAGCGCTTTGACGTATCTCCGGCCAACATCCAGAAACAAACCCATTGGTATCTCTATCCCAACGGTGTACGCATGGCGCTGCTGTCCAAGCAGACGCGGGGCCATGTGGTGCATGCCCAGATCAACCTCCACTTTGGTGATGCCCAAACCCTGTTCGGCAAGGAACAAATCGGAGCCTTTGCAGGGGCCCTCCTGAACAAGGGATCGGGCGACCTGGATCGTCAGACCATCGGCGACTTGTTCACTGCCCTGAAAGCCCAGGTGGCCATCGGAGGCAGTGCCACTGGGGCCACCGTATCCATACAAACCGTGCGCGAAAACCTGCCGGCCACCCTGACAGCGGTGGCCCAAATTCTGCGCCACCCCAACTTCCCGGAAAGCGAGTTCAAAGAGAGTCGCGCTGCCGCTCTGGCCGATATCGACGAAAGCCGCAGCAACCCCCAGGCACTCGCTGCCAATGCGGTGCATCGGGCCTTCAATCAGGAGCCACGGGGCGACATTCGCTACACCAGCACCTTTGACGAAACCGTTGAGGATATGAATGCCGTCACACCCGAGCAGATTCGCGCGTTCTATCAAGCCTTTTATGGGGCCGATCACGGCGAAGTCGCCATCGTGGGAGACTTCGACGAGAAAAGCGCCATGCAAGCCGTTCAGAATGGATTCGAGGGTTGGCATAGCACCATGCCCTATGCGGTGGTTCTGGATGAGTACCGCGTCTTCCCTGGAAACCAGCAGACCATCCAAACTTCGGATAAGGCCAATGCCGTTTTCTTCATGCGCCAACCCGTTCCCCTCAAGGATGACGATGCCGATGCTCCCGCCCTCACCCTGGGCAACTTCATTCTGGGCGAGGGATTTCTCAATTCGCGATTGGCCACGCGCATTCGCCAGCAA
Source organism: Ferrovum sp. (assembly GCA_027450105.1). Lineage (GTDB taxonomy): Bacteria > Pseudomonadota > Gammaproteobacteria > Burkholderiales > Ferrovaceae > JAJZHV01. The sequence goes on along the minus strand of DAIDKJ010000211.1, from coordinate 268 downwards.
GAAGGCCTGAGCTACGGAGTAGGAACGTTCCTGCGTTTGAATGACAAGGTTGCCAACAGCGCCTTTGGGGCCTACGCCATTTACGCCCCGCAAAACCGTGAAAAACTTCAAAAAGCTTTTACCGAGGTGATTGACCAGGTTCTAAAAAATGGCCTGACCAAGGACGAAATCAACGCGGCCAAAACCGCACTGATGCAATCACGTCAACTCAGTCGGGCGCAGGATGGAGCTCTTGCTGGACAATTCAACAAACTCATGTTTGATCATC
>DAIDKJ010000210.1 GCA_027450105.1 Ferrovum sp. | reverse complement strand
AAAACGTACTGGCGCGGTGGTGAAGGGGCCGGTGCCTCTGCCCACGCGTATCGAACGCTTCGATGTCCTACGCTCACCCCATGTGAACAAAACCTCACGGGATCAATTTGAAATTCGGACGCACCTACGTTTGATGGACATCGTCGATCCTACGGAAAAAACCGTGGATGCCTTGATGAAGCTGGATTTGCCCGCGGGCGTGGACGTGGAAATCAAACTCTAAGCAATTCCGGTGCTCCTCCCTTGGAAGGATCCCGAACCTGAATGAATGTGGGCAAACGCGTGGAGTGGTCTGTTGCGTCACAAAGTGCTGGAAAATGTCATAGAACTGTTGTAAGATACTGGCCCCGTTGTCAGTATCTGGCAAGGAATATGTGCCGATCAATTGTAATCGGCCCCTGACCCGAACAATGGTTGATCGGGCAGGTCAACAAACATAAGGAAAAAGGCAATGTCATTAGGACTCGTCGGCCGCAAAGTCGGCATGACGCGCGTCTTTACCGATGATGGTGAGGCAGTACCGGTCACTGTGGTCGATGTAGGCGACAATCGCGTCACCCAGATCAAAACCCCACGAACAGACGGATATACCGCCGTGCAGGTCACCACTGGGGCACGTCGTGCCAGCCGTGTGACGCGCGCTCAAGCGGGGCATTTGGCCAAAGCAGGGGTAACCGCTGGCACCCTGACCCGGGAGTTTCTGGTCACCGATGAACAGGTGGCTGCCCTGAATCCAGGCGCCGTGCTACCGCTGGATATGTTTCAACCCGGCCAGAAGGTGGACGTTACCGGAACCACGCAGGGGAAAGGTTTTTCCGGTGCCATCAAACGCCACCACTTCAGTTCCAATCGTGCCAGTCATGGTAATTCTGTGTCGCATAACAGTGCAGGCTCCATCGGGATGGCGCAAGATCCGGGTCGCGTGTTTCCGGGCAAGCGTATGGCAGGCCATCTGGGGAATGTGAAACGGACGGCGCAAAATCTGGAAATCGTTCGTGTGGATACAGAGCGCAAGTTGCTATTGATCAAGGGCGCAGTGCCAGGTTCCAAGGGCGGACATGTGATCGTTCGTCCTGCTGTCAAGGGAGGGGCTGTCTGATGGAGCTTAAACTCATCGACGACAAAGGTCAGGTTACATCAACGCTTTCCGCCTCCGATGAATTATTTGGACGCGATTATAACGAAGCCTTGGTGCATCAGTTGGTGGTGGCTTTCCAAGCCAACGCACGCCAAGGTACACGGGCCCAGAAGGGGCGTAGCCAAGTGGCCAAGTCCACGCACAAACCCTGGCGCCAGAAAGGCACAGGACGGGCGCGAGCCGGGATGGCTTCCAGCCCTCTGTGGCGTGGTGGCGGCAAAATTTTCCCGGCTAGCCCCGACGAAAATTTCACCCATAAAATCAACCGTAAAATGTATCGTGCGGGAATCTGTTCCATCCTGTCCCAACTGGTACGCGAAGACCGTCTCTCGGTAGTGGAATCTCTGGCTCTGGACTCGCCTAAAACCCGTGTTCTGGCAGGGAAGATCAAGGATATGGGATTTGAGCGCGTGCTCATTATCACAGACAACCTGGATGACAACCTCTACCTGTCCTCGCGCAATCTGGCCAATGCCTTGGTACTCAATGTGATCGAGGCAGACCCGGTCAGTCTGATCCGGTTTCCCAAGGTGGTACTGACGCGTGATGCGGTCAAAAAATTCGAGGAGGTGCTGGCATGAACGCAGTCAGCCGAGAAGCTCGTCTACTTCAAATCATCGATGCTCCCCTGATCTCCGAGAAGAGCACTTTCATTGCGGACAAATTCCAGCAAGTGGCTTTCCGCGTTACGGTGGACGCCACCAAGCCTGAAATCAAGGCAGCTGTGGAACAGCTGTTCAAGGTGGAAGTGGAGACGGTGCAAGTGGTCAACGTCAAGGGCAAGGTCAAGCGTTCCGGGCGTTTTTCTGGCAAACGCAGGGACTGGAAGAAGGCGTATGTCAGCCTGAAGCCTGGTCAGGAAATCAATCTGGAGGCGGGGGAATAAGTCATGGCGATCGTAAAGATGAAACCCACTTCTCCAGGACGGCGCGGCGTTATTCGCATCGTCAGCCCGGGGCTGCATAAAGGGGCGCCCGTGCAGGGACTGCTGGAAAAGCAATCGAAGCATGCGGGACGTAACAACAATGGACATATCACCACCAGGCATCAGGGTGGTGGGCATCGCCAGCATTATCGTATCGTGGATTTCAGGCGCAACAAAGATGGGATTCCGGCACGGGTGGAGCGCCTGGAATACGATCCCAACCGCACGGCCAATTTGGCCCTGCTCTGTTATGCCGATGGTGAGCGGCGCTATATCATTGCCCCCCGTGGAGTAAGCCAAGGTGCGCAACTGATGAGCGGTGCCGATGCACCCATCAAACCCGGAAATTGCCTGCCCTTGCGGAATATTCCCGTGGGTAGCACGGTGCACTGTATCGAAATGCAACCGGGCAAAGGGGCGCAGTTGGCCCGCTCGGCGGGTACTTCAGTGCAGCTGCTGGCGCGCGAAGGCGCATATGCCCAATTGCGTTTGCGTTCTGGAGAAATCCGCCGCGTGCATGTGG
>DAIDKJ010000209.1 GCA_027450105.1 Ferrovum sp. | reverse complement strand
CATCCGTCCGCTGGACGGAACAGGGTCGTGAATATGCATGTGGTGGTGTTGGGTGCGGGAATCATCGGCGTGAGCAGTGCCTGGTATTTGCGCCAGGCCGGGCATACGGTGACGGTGCTGGAGCGGCAGGCAGGCCCTGCCCTGGAAACCAGTTTTGCCAATGGGGGGCAGCTCTCTACGGGGCATGTGGAGCCCTGGGCCAGCCCGGAAACCTTTCCCCAGTTGCTCAAATGGGGTTTTCAGGAAGAGGCTCCCCTGCTGTTTCGGGCGCGCCTGGACCCCCAGCAATGGTGCTGGGGCCTGGGGTTTTTGCGCGAATGCTGGCCCGCGCGCAGCGCCTTCAACCTGGCCCGCCTGCTCGAGCTGGGACTGTACAGCCGCAGCGCCCATCAGGCCCTGCAGCAGGACACGGGCATTGCCTATCACCACCTGCAGCGCGGCATCATCAACCTGTATGCCACACCCCAGGATTGGCAGCGTGGATGTCGCTCTGCCGCCGCCGTCACGCGCCTGGGTTATCTGCGCCAGGCCTGGAGCAAGGCCCAGGCCCTGGCCCACGAGCCGGCCTTGCAGGCCTCGCAAAACCTGTGGGCGGGGGCCACCTTCACCCCGGGCGATGCCTCGGGCGATGCTCATTTGTGGACTGTGGCCCTGGCCCGTCACTGTCAGGACCTGGGAGTTACCTTTCGCTACCAGCAGCAGGTCACGGCCATTGTCCGCCAGCAGGATCGGGTCACGGGGGTGGTGCTGCGCCCGGCTGCGGTGGCTCCTGACGCGTCCACCCCGCCGGGGGCACACCTGGGGCCACCCAAGACCCTGGCAGCCGATGCCGTGGTGGTGGCTCTGGGCAGCTACAGCCCGGCCCTGTTGGCGCCTTTGGGCATCCGCCTTCCCGTGTACCCGGTGAAGGGCTATTCGGCCACCTTGCCCGTAGTGGAGCCTTCCCTGGCACCCACCTGCAGCATTACCGACGATGCCCATAAAATCGTGCTGACGCGTTTGGGGGACCAGTTGCGCGTGGCCGGCACGGCCGAATTCAACGGCTTCAACACCCAGCTCAATACGCGCCGCTGTCAGGCCCTGGTTAGCCGCACCCAGGCGCTGTTCCCCGGGGCTTGCGACACGACCCAACCCCAGTTCTGGACCGGGCTGCGACCGGCCACCCCCTCCAATTGCCCCCTCATTGGGGCCACGCGGCTGCGCGGACTGTTTTTGAACACCGGGCATGGCACCCTGGGATGGACGCTGGGAACCGGCAGCGGCAAGGCGCTGGCAGAGCTTGTGAGCGGACGCCAACCCGCGGTGGAGTACCCTTTTGGCTATTCCTGACCTTTTAGCGCTGAAGCAGGGTCGGGTCTTTGGTTGGCTGCAGGTGGTGAAGGCGAACCGTTTTTGATTCCCTGGGAACGATCCACTGTTAACAAAGTTATCACTTGATGTGGTAAGTAGATAGACACCCGCCCTCATGGTTTTCTTGCTGCGCAATTAACCTGCTGATTATTATCATTAAATAAAATCATGTCCTGGTTGGCATGGTTCTTGTTTATAGACCCTGCACCACAACTAGGGTGGCAATGAATAATCACAGGGGAGGTCTGCCGTGGTGGAAACCTTTTACGATGTCATGCGACGTCAGGGGATAACGCGTCGTAGTTTTCTCAAATTCTGCAGCCTGACGGCCACCTCGCTGGGGTTGGGGCCGGCCTTCGTGCCACGCATCGTCAATGCCATGGAGAGCAAGCCGCGCACGCCGGTGCTCTGGTTGCATGGACTGGAATGCACCTGCTGTTCCGAGTCCTTCATCCGCTCGGCGCATCCGCTGGCCAAAGATGCCGTGTTGTCCATGATCTCGCTGGATTATGACGATACCATCATGACGGCCTCCGGCCATCAGGCCGAGGCCATCCTGGAAGAGGTCATGACCAAATACAAGGGCAACTACATTCTGGCGGTTGAGGGCAACCCTCCGCTCAACCAGGATGGCATGAGCTGCATCATTGGCGGCAAGCCCTTCGTGGAGCAATTGCGCCACGTGGCCCGCGACTGCAAGGCCATCATTGCCTGGGGCTCCTGTGCCTCCTGGGGTTGCGTGCAGGCCGCCAAGCCCAACCCCACCCAGGCTACGCCGGTGCATAAGGTGATTACCGACAAACCCATCATCAAGGTGCCCGGTTGCCCGCCCATTGCCGAAGTCATGACAGGCATCGTCACCTACATGCTGACCTTTGACCGCATCCCCGAGTTGGATCGCCAGGGGCGTCCCAAGATGTTTTACGGCCAGCGCATTCACGACAAATGCTATCGCCGCCCCCATTTCGATGCCGGTCAGTTTGTGGAGGCCTGGGATGACGAAGGGGCACGGCGCGGCTACTGCCTGTACAAAATGGGCTGCAAGGGGCCAACCACTTACAACGCCTGTTCCACCATGCGCTGGAACGATGGCGTGTCCTTCCCCATTCAGTCGGGTCACGGTTGCATCGGTTGTTCGGAAGACGGATTCTGGGACAAGGGCAGTTTTTACAACCGGGTTACGGACATTCGTCAGTTTGGGGTGGAGTCCAACGCCGACCGGGTGGGCGAAACCGCCGCAGGGGTGGTGGGTGCCG
>DAIDKJ010000208.1 GCA_027450105.1 Ferrovum sp. | reverse complement strand
CCTGCTGGAAACCACCACCGGCACAGCGCGTGCCGTACACTGCCGCACCGCCTCCACCAACTGCGGATTGGCATTGCCCGAGCCCAACGCGGCCAGAACGATGCCATCGGCCCTCTTGAAGGAAGCCCCAGTGGGGCACACATCCACACAGGGTGGCTGGGCACAATGCTGACACATCATGGGCAAGGAAACCTTGCGTCCTGTGGCGTTTTGCTCCAACTGCACCTTACGCATCCATTGGGGATCGGTCGGCCGCGTGGGAGTGCCTAGCGCCTGCTCGCGATTGCACGCCTGCACGCACGCATCACAGCCGCTATCGCACTGCGAGACATCCACCAACATTCCCCACCGAACCGCGCTGGAGGCTGGTTCTCCCGCTGGTCGGGCACGGGCCATGTCGTAGAGCAATACACCAGGAGCAAGGGTCACGACGGCCGTCCAGGCAGCGCCCCGGGTTAGAAACTGACGACGGTCTACAGGCGGCTGATTCATGGGCTCCCCTCCCGTGAAGTGAGTCCCGTAAAACGGTTTCCATTTCCGGATGAAGGGCCGAAATTCACTTCGCTCTTTTTTCCTGTAGTAGAAGCAGTCCCTACGGCAGGTTGCCGTGGAGAGCTTGAATGACACTCGAAGCAATCAATTTTCACGGCCGCATACACGTGACAGCCTTGACAGAAATTACGGTTGGAACCCAGTACACTGTGGTTGATCTTGCTGGCATGGCAGTCCACACAATCCGCAAGTGAATATTTCCCGCCCCGAATCCCTTGACGCATGGTTTGATCCCGCTGATGCAGCAACAGCTTCATGTGGTTGGAACGCATGAAGCGGGGATCATCCACACAATGCCCCCCCTGACCAATATCCAAATTGGGAACGGTCACTGCCGCCCACAAGGGAAAAGCCATTCCCCACAAGAACACCAGCAGAGTGCGCTGTAATCCAAGCCGGATCATGATGCTTACTCGCCTAACCCCATTTGAATATACCCCGTAGGACAGACGTCGTGGCAGATATGGCAGCCAATGCACTTGTTATAGTCCGTGTCCACATAGCGCCCCACCGTTGATTTGGATTTCGGCACACGAAATACGGCAGTTTGCGGGCAATAGACCACGCAATTGTCACATTGGAAGCACATTCCGCAACTCATGCAACGTTTGGCCTCGGCCACCGCGTCCGCTTCGGAGAGCACATGCAGACGTTCGTCAAAATTGCCCAGAGCAGACTCCTTGCTCAAGGTCGTAATTCCTCGACGACGACGTGCCACATAACTGAAATGCCCTAAAAACAATTCTTTATGCGTGATGACATAGCGACTCGAACGATTATCGAAGTTATGCACCACCAGAGCTTCATCAGTGCCCCGAATCGGCTCTGCCACCGGTTCGATCTTGAGCCCGGATTCCAGCATTTTGCGCATGAGGTCGAAGGTATGCACATCGATTTTGGGGCGCTTTTCCAACTCCTCCCCGGCCAGAAAACGATCGATTCCTTCCGCTGCAATGGCTCCATGACCGATGGCCGTTGTCAGAAGGTGGGGTCGAATCACATCCCCCCCGGCAAAGATGCCGGGTTTTCCCTGAATCTGATAATTTTTATCGGTGGTGACGTTGCCGCGACCACTATCAAATTCTTCCAACCCCGAAAAATCCACGGCCTGTCCAATGGCCGAGACGATCAAATCCGCCGGGATCTCCTCTTCGGTTCCGGCAACCTGGGTGATCTCCAGGCGTCCTGACACAAACTTGGCTTGGCATTGAATCACCCGGAGCGCAGTAGCGCGCCCGTCAGAACCACGGACGATTCCAATGGGAGCCATCCCACCGCGAATGGCAATCCCTTCTGCCAGCGCCTGCTCGATTTCATGTTTGTTGGCTTGCATCTTGTCCACGGAAAACACCGAGGTCAGCGTCACTTCCGCGCCTTGACGCGCCGAGATTTCTGCCACATCGTGAGCCATGCGCCCGGCAATGGCGCGTTCCGTGTCTACCGGCTTGGCATTCTCGATATGGCCCAGTCGTCGAGCCACGGTGGCCACATCGATGGAAGTATCGCCGCCTCCCACCACCACCACCCGTTGACCCACATATTTGAGGCGTCCATCATTGAATGCACGCAAAAAGGCAGTGGCGGTCACCACGTTTGGTGCTTCTGCCTGTTCAATGGGCAAGGCGCGGCCGGATTGCGCCCCCATCCCGAGGAATACGGCATCGTATTGGGCGCGAATCTCCTGCAGGGTAATGTCTTTGCCCACATGACAGTTCAATCGGGTTTGCACGCCCAAATCCAGAATGCGCTGGATTTCTGCATCCAAAACGGCACGCGGGGTACGAAATCCCGGAATGCCATAGCGCATCATGCCGCCCAAATGCTCGTGCTCATCAAAGATGGTGACTGCATGCCCCTTCAGGGCCAGCTGATAGGCACAGGATAATCCCGCAGGCCCCCCCCCCAGAATGGCAATCTTTTTTCCAGTGGATTTTTCCGCGGGTTTGTACCCGAGATGATTGGCAATGGCGTACTCGCCCAGGAAGTGCTCCACGGAGTTGATTCCCACGTGGTCTTCCACCTCATTACGATTGCATCCGGACTCGCAAGGCGCCGGGCACACCCGCCCCATGACCGAGGGAAACGGATTGGCTTCCGTAAGAACACGCCAGGCAAACTCCTG
>DAIDKJ010000207.1 GCA_027450105.1 Ferrovum sp. | reverse complement strand
GAACTGGTAGAAATGGCTACAAAAAACGAAATTGAAGGCGCTAACCGCATGCGCAAGCAGGAACTGATTTTTGCCTTGCTCAAAAATCAGGCCAAACGCGGGGAGAGCATTTATGGCGAAGGAACCCTGGAAGTATTACAAGATGGCTTCGGATTCCTGCGCTCCCCCGAAACCTCTTACCTTGCCAGTCCCGACGATATCTACATCAGCCCCTCCCAGATTCGCCGCTTCAATTTACATACGGGAGACAGTATTCAGGGGGAAATCAGAACCCCCAAGGATGGGGAACGCTACTTTGCCTTGGTGAAGGTGGACTCGGTCAACGGTGAACCCCCTGAAAACTCGAAGAACAAGATCCTGTTTGAAAACCTGACGCCGCTTTTCCCCACTGAGGCCCTGGTGCTGGAGCGTGAAATCCGGGCGGAAGAGAACATCACGGGGCGAGTGATCGACATCATTGCCCCCATCGGCAAGGGTCAGCGCGGGTTGCTGGTGGCTAGCCCAAAAAGCGGCAAAACCGTGATGTTGCAGCACATTGCGCACTCCATTTCGGTCAATGCCCCCAAAGCACATCTGATCGTGTTACTGATTGACGAGCGCCCCGAGGAAGTGACTGAAATGCAACGCTCGGTCAAAGGTGAAGTGGTTTCCTCCACCTTCGACGAACCCGCCACACGCCACGTGCAAGTAGCCGAAATGGTGATCGAAAAAGCCAAGCGCCTGGTAGAACACAAACGCGATGTGGTCATTTTGCTGGATTCCATCACCCGTCTGGCGCGCGCCTACAACACAGTCGTTCCAGCCTCTGGCAAGGTGTTGACCGGCGGGGTGGACGCGAACGCCTTGCAACGGCCCAAACGTTTTTTCGGAGCGGCACGGAATATCGAAGAAGGCGGCTCGCTCACCATCATTGCCACCGCACTGGTGGACACGGGTTCACGCATGGATGATGTCATCTATGAGGAATTCAAGGGCACAGGCAACATGGAAATCCATCTGGATCGACGCATGGCCGAAAAACGCATCTATCCAGCCATCAACGTCAACCGTTCTGGAACGCGCCGGGAGGAGTTGCTGATCAAAGCCGATGTGCTGCAAAAAATCTGGGTTTTGCGTAAACTCCTCTATCCCATGGATGAACTGGAAGCCATCGAATTTCTGTTGGACAAGATCAAAGCCACTAAAAATAATGCGGATTTTTTTGATTCCATGCGGCGCGGGTAACCTGCATAAAAGTTGCAAACCGCTGCAGATTCGGCCATAATTGAAGGCTAAGCGCCGTATACCCCGGCGCCCTATTTTTTCAGGAACGGTCATGAAAGCTGATATTCACCCCGCCTATAACGAACTTACTGTCACCTGCAGCTGCGGAAACACCTTTGTCACGCGCTCCACATTGGGCAAACCCGCACTCTCTGTGGAAGTTTGTTCCGCTTGCCATCCGTTTTACACCGGCAAACAAAAAATTGTGGATACCGCTGGCCGTGTGGAAAAATTCCGTCAAAAATACGCACGTAAGTAGGCTCGCTCCAAAACATCTGCGCTTAGGCAGCGTTTGCGCTGCCTTTGCTTTTTTCGGGGAGTAGCGCCTTTTGTCATCGCTGCTGTCATCTGGCAAGGACCTGCGCTTCGACGGTCAGCCCACGCCCTTAAAAATATTCCTTTTCGTTTTGATTTGTCTGGGCTGGCTGCTTCCCGGACTCACCGGCCACACCCCCTGGAAATACGATGAGGCGGTCAGTCAGGGCATCGTGCACGGTCTGTTGCATGGCAGCGACTGGCTCTCTCCCGATCTGGCCGGCGTTCCTTACCTCAGCCACCCACCCCTGTTCTACTGGGTGGCTGCCCTATTGGCCAAATCCCTGCAAAGCTTCATGCCCGATCATGATGCGGCCCGTCTGGCTAGTGGTTTGTTCATGCTGCTCACTTTTCTGGGTTTGGCCATCGGTGCCCACTCCCTGTTTGGCTCACGGGCACCACGAGCAGCCATCCTGATCTTCATCGGCAGCGTGGGTCTGGTGATTCGGGCGCACGAAATGAGCGCTCATCTGGCCTGGCTAGCAGGGGTCAGCTGGGGACTGGCAGCCATCCCCTGGGCCAGAACCCGCTCTGCTGCGGCTGGACTCCTGGGTGGTTTGGGCTTGGGAATGGCCTTCTTGTCCCAAGGCTTGCTAGCCTTGGGACTGCTGCTGCCGCTGCTGATTTTGACCCCCCTGCTGATTCCAGCGTACCGCCCTGCCCAACCCCTGCGTTATCTGTTGTGCTGGCTCATGACGGCTCTGCCGGCCCTCGCGGCCTGGCCCGTTTTACTGTACCTTCAGGATCCCCATGCCTTTGCACGCTGGGAACCCTTGCTGGTGCAACCGCTGTTGCAACCGGCTCGGTGGCTCGATCCAGAAGCCCTGCCCGCCTATTATCTGGGCGTCATCACCTGGTTTGCCTGGCCGGCCACTCCGCTGGCTTTAGCCGGCCTGTGGAGCAGTGGCCAACGGGGACTTCGGACTCCCGCCACACGCTGGTTACTGCTATGTCTGCTGCTTTGGCTTCCCGTGTTAGGCACTTGTACCGCACCCCGGGAAAGTAATGCCCTCCCCCTGCTCCTTCCCTTGTCCCTCCTGGCAGCAGGCGGCATCGATCAATTGAAGCGTGGTGCCAGTGCAGCCCTGGACTGGTTTGGCACGCTCACCTTTGG
>DAIDKJ010000206.1 GCA_027450105.1 Ferrovum sp. | reverse complement strand
ATAATTTTCAGGACCGCTCCTTCAACGGAACCAGCTTTATTGTCCGAAACGCTGGCAGCGTCCGATCACGCGGCGCCGAATTGGAAGGGCAGCTCTCCGCCATCAAGCATGTTAATCTGAACTTTGGTCTGTCCTATCTGGATTCGATTTATGAATCTGATCCAGGCGCGCCTGGTCTGCCCGGCTGTACCGGTGCGCCCGGTTGTCCGCTTACCCAGGACCTTTCTGGTCGGCAGCTTCCCTTTGCGCCGAAGTGGCAGGGGCACGTGGGAGCGAGCATCTATTCCAATCCATTCATGGGAGGATACATTGGCACCCTAGCGGTCAATGAATTCTTCACCTCGGGATTTGGTACGCAGAATACCGATGCGCTTCAGGCTGTGGTCTCTAGCTATGCCCTCACCGATCTTCGTGTTGGCGTCATCAGCCCTGATGGCAAATGGGAACTTGATTTCTACGGCAAGAACATCTTCGACAAGCATTATTTCTACACTCTGTATCCTCAGCCGGATGGTAAGGTTTTGGGCATCAATAATCCGGTTACAGGAGCAACGCTCTATCGTGGGCTGGTAGGCGACCCGCAAACGTTTGGCGTTCGCCTGTCCTACAACTTCTGAACCACGCCGTAGGGGCGCTCTAGGAGTGGCAGCCAATGGCGTGGGGCAAGGAACCGGACGTGTGCTCGCCTGAACACGGAGGAGGTGGCCCTGTGGTTGCGTCCGCAATCCAGCGTATAGGTCATGGGGAGACCGGTGAGGCGCAGGCAGAGGGTAAACGTTATGTTCTGATCGCTCTTCTTCTGGCCTCAATCCTTTCATTTGTCGACCGGCAGATACTCAGCCTCCTGGTTCATCCGATCGAACATGACCTGCACCTCAATGACACCGCAATGGCACTCCTGCTGGGTCCGGCGTTCCTGATCCTGCACCTGGTGATCGGACTGCCGATCGGCCGTCTGGTCGATACTTATCCAAGGTTCAAGGGCCTCAGCCTTGGTATGGCGCTGTGGAGTCTTGCGACGGCGGGGGCCGGCCTGGCATCCAATTTTGTTCACCTGTTTGTTGCGCGCATTGGTGTTGGCTTTGGCGAGGCCTTTCTGGGACCAACTGCCTACTCTGTGTTGCCAGATGCGTATCCGCCCCACCGTATTGGACGGGCCTCGGCGATTTATTCCATGGGAGTTTATATCGGGGCCGGGCTCGCGCTTATCATCGGTTCACAGGTCATACGTCTTTTGGCCCACGTGCAGGAAATTACCCTGCCTGTCCTTGGTGTCATGCATTCATGGCAACTGGTTTTTGTTGTCATCGGCCTGCCTGGCATTCTCGTCGCTCTATGGATTTTTCGTCTGCCTGAGCCCCCGCGCCGAGATCCAAATGGCATATCGGCGTCAAGGCCAGCTTTGCGGGAAGTCCTTGCCTTTATCCGCGCGAATCTCAGGGCACTTGCATCAGTTACATTTTGTGCAGCGTTTTCACTCGCCATGTCCTATGGCACCGGGGCGTGGGTTCCCACCTTCCTGATCCGCAGCTATGGCTGGTCGATCGTTCATGCCGGCGCAGTTTATGGCGTGGTGGTAGTTGTGGGTGGGGTCACTGGGGTCAATCTGGCCGGAGCGTTGAGCGATGCATTGACGCGCAAGGGGATCCGATCTGCACGCCTTCTGGTGATGTGCCTCGCCAGTGTTCTCACCCTCCCTTTTGCCATTGCCTTTCCTCTCGCCCCAAATCCCTATGTTGCCATGGCGCTCATGCTTCCAGCGGTGATATTTTCGACCTTTGCTCCAGCAGCCATGCCGGTCAGTGTGCAGGAGATTGTCCCTAACCGTATGCGTGGTGCGGTTGCTGCAGGACTGATCCTCTTTACCAGTGTCATTGGTCTGGGCTTTGGACCAGTTCTCGTCTCTTTGTTCACCAACTTCGTGCTGCATAGTCAGGCGCAACTGCGTTACTCCCTGGCGGTGGTGCCTCCAGCGGCGCTGCTGACGTCGGCTATCATCGGCTTCAGCGGACTTGGTGCCTTTTCCAGAGCGCGCGACAGGTTGCGCGGAACAGAAGCAACACTGTCGGCAAATTGACAGTACAGGTTTCCGCCCACAGCTAAGGTCAGATGTTCGCCAGAAAGGTTCTGCTTCGGCGGACGCCAGAACGACGTCTTTATCTTCAAGAAGGGGGACACGCATGCCAACACCCGCAATCGGACCTAATCCGCCAGGTGGCCCCAGTGCATCCTCTCTCCTGATTGCGCTGAAGGCGGCTGGCGCCACCCACGTGGTTACAGTTCCAGATTTTGTCCAGTTTGCACTACATATCCGGCTCGCGGATCCGGCCAATGGGATCCCGCAGATTTTCGCCTGCAGCGAAGATCAGGCTCTGACAACGGCAACTGGCCTCTATGTTGGAGGGGCGCGACCAGTAGTGATGGTGCAAAATCAGGGCCTCTACAAATGCCTGAATACACTTAGGGCCACCTGCATCGACTCAGGTGTTCCCGTTGTTTTTCTCGTTGGGCAATTCGCCCGTGAGCAGGACAATTTTGGTAAACCTATGCGTCAGTCAGAGCGCAGCATGGTGCGCTTGATGGAGCCTCTGTTGCAGGCTCTTGGTCTGCGCCACTGGACAATTGAAGAGGACGCGCAAAGCGCACGGGTGGGTGAGGCCTTTGCGCACGCCTACGCAGCACAGGGTGCCGCAA
>DAIDKJ010000205.1 GCA_027450105.1 Ferrovum sp. | reverse complement strand
AGATGCTGAAAATCCAGATGGGTATACACCTGAGTGGACACGATGCTGGCGTGCCCCATCATCTCTTGGACTGCGCGCAAGTCCCCACTGGATTGCAAGACGTGGGAGGCAAAGGAGTGGCGCAGGACGTGCGGATGCACCCCATCCTCCAGGCCCAGCTGTCGGGCGCGCAACGTAACCCGGGTCTCGATACTGCGGGGGCGTAGTGGCTTGCCTTGTGCTGTGATGAAGAGTTGCTCGCATTGGCCTTGCTGTGCGGGGATCAGCCGTACCTGGAGCCACAGGGTCAATGCTTCCCAGGCTTTACGTCCCACAGGCACGATGCGGACCTTGGCTCCCTTGCCCAGAACGCGTACGGTCCCCTGGGTTGGATCGAGGTCTTTCAGTTTCAAGCCGGCCAACTCGGCCAGACGCAACCCGGAGGAGTAAAACAATTCCAGCAGGGCATGATCCCGGACGGCCAAAAAACCGGACCCCAAGGGCTGCATCAGCCGTTGGGCCCGGTCTGGGCTCAGGGCGTGGGGTAGCGTTTTGGGGGATTTGGGCGCACGAATTGTGCTGCAGGGATCGGTCGCAATGATCTGCTGGGCAAGCAGATAACGGAAAAACCCGCGCCAGGCCGACAGCATGCGCGCCAACGAGCGTCCGGATAATCCACCCCCATGCAGTTGCCCCACACAGCGTCGCAAGTGCTCTGGTGTGAGGGCCGCCAGTGGGGTGTGCTGCAACAGGGCCAGGAGCGGAACCAGATCACGGGCATAACTGTTGACGGTCAAAGCCGACAGACGTCGCTCGCTGCGACATTGCTCCAGAAAGCCCTGAGCCAGAGCCGACGGGGTGGGGAGCGGGGAGGGTTTCAAGGAAGACTGGAAGCTGGGGCCTGGGCCAGATTCCAAACGCTCACTGCAATCAATTCCGCCATGCGTGTGAGGTAGAAAGCCCCCATGTCTGGCGTAAATCGAGCAGGGTCGGTGGCACCCAGGAGCAGGGCTCCGATGGTCCCTGCAGGGCAGCGCAAGGGTAACAAGGCAAAGGATCGTAGGGGTTCGTCACACGGCTCGCACCAGGTCAAGGTTTCGGCCGGTGGCGCGGGACCCCGATAGGGTGCGCTCCATTGGGCCACTTGGGATTGCAGGGTCGCATCCACCGGGGCCAGAGCGGGATCGTCAGCGTCTGACAGGGGGCCCCAAAGGCGCAGGGCCGTTTGAGTGACTTCAAACTGGGTTTGCATGAATGGGCGTAGCGCCTGGATCAGGGTTGGCAAGTCCTTACTTTGCAGCAAAAGCAAAGTTAATTGATGGATCTTGGCGCTGGTGCTGTCGTTTTGTTCGGCATAACGAATCATTTCCGCCATGCGCTGTTCCAGTTGACGGTTTTTTTCCCGTAACAGGCCCAACTGGCGTTCGCTCAAAGAAACGGCATGGCTTCCATGGGGATGCGGCAATTGCAATTCCCCCAGAATCTGGGGATGGGTTTCAAAAAAATCGGGGTGAGATTGCAGCCAGACGGCTACAGCAGATGCGTCCAGAGTCATGAGACGTCGGTTCTCCCGGGTGCGGTTGATCGATGCCGCACAGTATACCGTGAGCCTGTGACTGGCCCATAGGGTTGTGCCAAATTTACAGGGCGGGGGGCCATTCCAGTTGCCCGGAAAACACCGAGACCGCCTCTCCGGTCATCCAGACGGGAGTGCCTTCCCCTTCCCAGCCGATAGAGAGGGTGCCGCCGTGGGTTTGAACCTGTACCTGCGTGGCCAGTAATCCGGCACGGATACCAGACACTACGGCGGCACAGGCACCGGTCCCGCAGGCCAGGGTTTCGCCGGCTCCGCGTTCGAACACGCGCAGGCGAATATGGTGTCGATCCACAATCTGCATGAAGCCCGCATTGACCCGTTTGGGAAAGGCGGGATGATGTTCGATCAAGGGGCCCTCCAACGCCACGGGCGCCTGATCGATTTGGGGAACGATTTGCACGGCATGGGGGTTACCCATGGACAAAATACTGAAGTGCCGGACCGTTGTGCCCACGGCCAGCAGAGGGTAGTCCCGGGGCCAGGCGGGCTCGACGCTTTCTGCCGGGGGCTGGCTATCCCACCCTAGGGCATGGTGGGGGAGAAAGGGGATCAACGCGGGCTCGAAGATGGGTTGCCCCATGTTCACGCAAACCCGGCCATCTTCCAGCAATTGTGGAATGATCACCCCGCCCAGCGTTTCTATCCGGATGGTGCGTTTGTGGGTCAGGCCCCGCTCGTGCACGAAGCGCACAAAACAACGGGCGCCATTCCCGCAGTTTTCCACTTCGCTGCCATCGGCATTGAGAATGCGGTAGCGAAAATCATTGGCGGGATCTAGTGCGCGTTCCACGATCAGGATCTGGTCGCAGCCTACTCCGAAGTGTCGATCGGCAAGCCAGCGAATGCGCTCCGCAGACAGGGACAAGGGTTGATGCAGTGCTTCCAGCACCAGGAAGTCATTGCCCAGCCCCTGCATCTTGGTGAAATGTAAGGTCATGTTCAGTCCTTGGAGGGATACACGGAAGGCGCACCCGGTGGTCGGGTTTTGAAACGTTTATGGGTCCAGAGATAATTGGCGGGCTGTTCCAACACGGCTTGTTCGATGAACTGATTCATGCGCCGAGTGTCTGTCATCACATCCCCGCTGGGAAAGTGTTCCCAAACGGGTTCGAAGCGAACCGTAATACGGCCTTGGTGATAATCCTGCTGCAC
>DAIDKJ010000204.1 GCA_027450105.1 Ferrovum sp. | reverse complement strand
GCTAGTAGGCGATGGGGCAGGATTTTTGAACGTACCAAAAATCAAAGGCAGTCACACGGCGCTCAAATCCGGCATGCTGGCCGCCGAAGCCATCGACACCTGCCTGCGCTCCAAGAGTTCTCAGCAAGAGGCTATCACGTACCCTCATCGGCTAAAACAGAGCTGGCTTTGGGATGAACTCTACCGCGCCCGAAATATCCGCCCGGCCTTTCACTGGGGCTTGGGCGCGGGAATCCTTCACGCCGCGCTCGATACCTGGCTTTTGCGTGGCAAGGCTCCCTGGACACTGCATCACCGGGCCGATCATCTGCAGCTCAAAGCGGCGGCTTCTTGCTCTCCCATCGCGTATCCCAAACCCGATGGAGTCATCAGTTTCGATCGACTGTCCTCGGTATTTTTATCCGGTACCAACCATGAGGAAAACCAGCCCTGCCATTTGCGCCTGAAGGATGACACCTGTCCGATCACCTTGAATCTGGCGCTTTATGACGCCCCAGAACAACGTTATTGCCCGGCAGGGGTCTATGAAATCGTCCGCACGGGTGCCGAGGCCATACCCCGACTCCAGATCAATGCGCAAAACTGTCTACACTGTAAAACCTGCGACATCAAGGATCCCGGGCAAAATATCCTCTGGACCGTCCCCGAAGGTGGTGGTGGGCCGCGCTATGCCAATATGTAGCGCGCGCTCATGACCCCGCCTGGAAACAACCCTCACTCAGGGCTGCATCGATCTGGCTGCGCAGACCACTACTGCGCACCGTGGGTTGACCAACCCCTCTAAACAGCACTTCGGGTTGCGGGCATACTACCGTCAAACGCAACCTGGCTCTGGTCACTGCCGTATAAATCAATTCCCGGGTCAGCCCTTGAGCTTGCGGGGGCAGCACCAACACGGCATGCTGAAATTCGGAACCCTGCGACTTGTGCACCGTCAAAGCAAAAGCTGTTTCTACCTTGGCCAGGCGAGTGATACTGACCGAACGCAGGGTATCTCCCTGGGCAAAACAGACCCTCAGTTCTTCTTGCGCTGGGGATGCACGAGAGCGCAACACGATCCCCATGTCCCCATTATGCAAACCCAGTTCAGGATCATTGCGCGTCACCATCACCGGACGCCCTTCATACCATTCCGGACCATCCGCAATCCACCCCCGGGTTGCCAAAGCAGCCTGCACCGTCTGGTTGAGTCCCTGCACACCCCACTCCCCCTCGCGCACGGCACATAGCAATCGGTAGTGGTCGAAGGCGTGCAGAATGCGCAAGCCCCAGGAGAGCTCGTCCTCCTGTGGCTCTGGCCCCGCTTTGATCAGGGAGAGATACTCTGCATATCCTTGGACCAGATCGCAAGACTGTGAGGGGCTGCGCCACTGTCCGTCGGCACATAATTTGGCCGGTGCCACCCAGAGGATAGATCCGCCCTGGTTGAGTACCGTTGATACCTGCGCCACATCACCGGCCCGGATGGCCTTGGCCAATTGTCCGATGTCGTCGCCAAACCGTTGACTATGCTGCAAGGTCACCACCTGCTGCGCCAGAAGGGAGCCCTCTGGGCCAATCCAGGAGTCTGGCAAGATCACGCCCGTGCTTTGCAGCAGATTCTGGGCGGTGCTGGGATGATAGGGCCGCTGCGCGGGCTCGGCGCAGAGTTCACCCAACACCGCACCCGCTTCCACACTTGCCAATTGATCCTTGTCTCCCAACAGGATCAGGCGCGTTTGGGGGGATAGCGCATCCAGCAATGCAGCCATCATTTCGAGATGGACCATGGAGGCCTCATCCACGATCAGTACATCCGCCGGTAGCGGATTACCGGCATGGTGGCGCAGCGCACGAGAACCCGTACGCGCCCCCAACAGGGCATGTAACGTCAGAGCCGGGGGTGCATGCCGCAGCAGCGTTGTCACCGGTTCGTCGCCCGCCAAAGACTCCTGTAATCCGCTCAGGGCTTGCTCGATGGAACGCTTGAGACGTGCGGCTGCCTTGCCGGTGGGAGCCGCCAGGAGCACCTGCACCTGCTGCGGATTTTGAGCCAAGGCCGAGAGCAGCACCAGCAGGCGCGCTGCCGTATAGGTTTTACCCGTGCCGGGTCCTCCGGTAATGATGGCAAAACCACGGGTCAAGGCGAAAGCACAGGCGATTTTCTGCCAATCCGGTGCGCTCTGCCCCGCATCGGGAAACAAGCGATCCAACCACAGACGTGCCCGATGCTCATCCAGAGGGACTGGTCGTTGAATACGCCGTCGAATCTGTTGCGCAATGCGTCGTTCAAATTGCCAGTAGCGGCGTAAATACAGACGCGATGAATCCAGTACCAGGGGGCGGGATTGATCGTCCTCTGCGTTTCGTGGGCAATACACCGCCTCCCAAGTGGCCAGAGCTTGCACCAGTTGGTCGGAATGGTTTGGCAAGTGTCCGGCAAGCGCATGAAGCAGTTGTGGCTCCACCCCCTGGTCGAGCAAGCAGGCTGGCCAACCGGACAGTTCCAGACAGCTATGCCCGGATTGTTCCAGACGGGATAGTAACGCCGTCACATACAGCAACTCCGCGGCGCGCGGTGGCACGTGTTGACTCAACCAGAGCGTCAGGGCTCGGTCTAGCGGGCGAATCCAGCCCCGTTGCACCCATTCCAGCAGCCTGGCAGGGACGCTCGCGCAAGCGTTTGAAGCACTGGCCGCTGGCTCAATCATTCCAGTTTTCTCCTGCCTGCCCCATGAGACCATCCAGGTGCGCCATCAGCTCATGATCGGCC
>DAIDKJ010000203.1 GCA_027450105.1 Ferrovum sp. | reverse complement strand
CGCGCCACATTGCAGGAATCATGAAAAGTCACCACATACGAATCATTGGCTTCTCGATTGAAGTGCAGTGCCTGGCGTTCAATCAGATCCCAGGTGAATTCGCAAATATGCGTGGGCTGCTTGTAACGCCCATCCAATTGCTGTTGTAACTGCAGGGCGTAGGGATCATGAGCCCCCGCTCCAATTCCCGTGAGCGTGTTCCAAAAGCTGTACGCCACACGCCACGCATGGCCACATTCACCCACAATGATCCGTTTGACACCCAGCTCCAGAGCCGCCTCGCGAATCCGCAGGGCAATTTTGCGCAATTGTTCGTAGTTTCCAATGAACATTCCAAAGTTTCCGGCTTCCGAGGCTTTGGTGGAAAGCGTCCAGGAGGTGCCGGAAGCATGGAATACTTTGGCGTAACCAATCAGACTATCGATGTGCGGTTCGGCAAAGAAGTCGGCAGAAGGGGTGATCAGTAGCACTTCCGCACCCTGAACATCGATCGGAAAGCGCACATCCACACCCGTGTCATCTTTCACATCTTCTTCCAACCCCAGCAACGTATCTTCCAGAGCGGGGCCCGGCAAACCCAGATTGTTTCCGATGCTATGCACCTTGCCAATGATTTCGTTGGTGTACTTCTGGCCATATCCCACCGAATCCAGGATTTCGCGGGCAGCCATGGTGATTTCTGCCGTATCGATTCCGTAGGGGCAAAATACGGAACAACGGCGACATTCCGAGCATTGATTGAAATAGGTATACCACTCATCCAGGACCTCTTTGGTCAGGTCCCGGGCGCCCACCAACTTGGGAAAGTATTTTCCCGCCAGGGTGAAGTAACGTCGATACACACTGCGCAGTAGATCCTGGCGCGCCACCGGCATGTTTTTGGGATCTTGTGTACCGATGAAATAATGGCATTTGTCGCTGCACGCACCACAATGCACGCATGCGTCCATGAAGACCCGCAGGGAACGATATTGGCCCAGCAATTGACCCATGCGTTCCAGCGCTTTTTCCTTCCAGTCATCCACTAACCGGCCCGGGAATCCGATGTTGGTTTGGATTTTTTCATTCGCTACAAAGGAACGCACTCCCCCCATGGCTCCGGGTTTTAGTGCCGGGATGATGGGAATGACCCGGTAAGGGGGGGGTTGCAGGGTATCAGCCATGAGGGCGCTCCCCGTCGAGCGCTGCAGCCCAGGCCGAAAGATGTCGTTCTTCGCGCGGGTTGTCCACCTGGTTCCGCGTTGGAGAGAAAAACACACCAGGAGCATGCAGCAACTTGCTAAAAGGAAAAATGAAGAGCAGCAAGGACACCAGCGTCAGATGGAGCAGCAAGACGCCATTATCAGGAAGAGGCTGCCAATTTCCCTGCAGCAACCCCAGACAAAACGCCTTGACTGCAATGATGTCGGGATGAAACAGAAACTTCAACACCAAACCAGAGCCACCGATTGCAAGTAAAAAAACGAGCATGAAATGGTCGGAGGGTGTGGAAATGTACCGGATGCGCTCAACCAACAAGCGCCGCCCCCATAGCCCACCCAATCCCAGCACCATGGCCATACCGCCGTAGATTCCAAACGGTTGCATCAAGGCAACCCAACTCCAGACCGGTTGGATGAAATAACGCAGGTGCCGCACGATAACCAACATCAAACCCAGATGAAACAAGACTCCAAAAGCCCAAATCCAGAGGTTGGCCTTGAACAGGCTCTCAAATAGCAAGACCTCGCGCGCCATTCGAAACCACACCCCCGCCGGAGTGACAGGTGCTGGTGTCGTAGGAATTTTCAGCGGCGCTGGCGTGCGGGCATATTGAGCGATGCGAAAAATCACCCCCCCGACAAACACCAACGCGCCAAGGCTGAATAACAGCGCAAAGGCCATGTGGAACCCCAATGATCGATCAAACGCAACCGGTTGGTTTTGGCAAACCAGCTATCTTGCAGGCCTGCTTGGCGGGGCCATAGGGGAATAATTCATACAGGTATTGGCTGTTGCCCTTTTCCGGGCCCAGTTTCTTGCCAATGGCCTTGGTTAGAACACGCACTGCCGGAGCAATTTGGTACTCGTCGTAATAGCCGCGCAGAAAATCCACCACTTCCCAATGCTGCTCTGACATGTTTACGTTTTCCGTTTTGGCGATATATTCCGCAACGTCCTTGTTCCAATCGGCCAGGTTCACCAAGTAACCTTCTTCATCGGTTTCGTAGGTCTTTCCATTGACATCAATATTCGACATGCTGCTCTCTCCTCGTTTATAAACGTACTATTTGCATTACAGCCAGGATTGACTCGTTGCGTTGCGCGTGACCAGGTCCACAAACCCCCCGTAATCCACCGCATGGACACCCCCGATGATCTCGGCCCCCACTCCCCGGGCGTCCAGATCCGGTTGCAGCACATGAATGTTGAAACGATCCAGGGCCGCTGTGATCAGAGACTCCAGAGCCGTACCCGGGGTGGCCGCGTACACCGCATCTTCGATCAGCAAAACGTCTCCGCCCTTAGCCAGGCGAAAACAGGTTGCCAATGATTCATGTCCAAAAGGAGATTTATTGATGATATGTAACATGTCCCGCGTTCCTCAAAAGCTCAGGATGACATCCTGTTCGTCCATCAAAGCCCCCATGGCCGCACTATCCAACACCGTGACTTCCACCAGAAGGTCTTCCTCTGTCAGTCCACGCCGCTCCAGAGATTCCTTTTCCACGTACAGCTTTTCGATGTCGTAGCCTTCCAACGCCCGAAACGTGGGGGAAAAGTTTTTGGTCT
>DAIDKJ010000202.1 GCA_027450105.1 Ferrovum sp. | reverse complement strand
GGTTCTTTCAACACAGTCAGTTCAAACGCAGTTGCATGGCCAACGCCCCCAAGGTGGGTTCGGGAGGTTCGCTCTCGCCCCGGGGCGATTGGCGGGCCCCCTCTGATAGCAGTGCAGCGCCCTGGTTGGCCAGCGTGGACCTGATCCCCGTGAACGCGCCCGCCGTCAGCGCAATTGCCGGGTCAAACAGCCCAGACGCACTCCCGCAGGATAATCCTGCACATAAAGGCGCGTGACCAAGGCCATGATCACGTTGGTGTTTCGTACCCATCTGTTGCTGTTCCGGCGCGCAGAACAACACATTCTTTGGCCCGATGCCCTGGCGCTAAGCACCCTGCAGCCACAGGCCGTGGTGCACGACGAATTCCAGTTTGAACATCAAGGCCGCACCTATGCCGTGATGGAGGTGGATGCGGCAACGCCCGAGCCTCCCGGGTTCTCCTTCCTTTCGCTGCGCGGCCTGTTTGGTGCCCTGGACGAGGCCTTGTTTGCCCGCATCGGCCGGGTGGCTCAACTGTTGGAATGGAACCGCTCGCACCGGTTTTGTGGCCGTTGCGGACAGGCTACAGAGCGACAGCAAGCCTTGGCCCGTATTTGCCCCGCCTGCGGCCATGTCAGTTATCCGCGCATTTCCCCTGCCATCATGGCCCTGGTGATTCGTGGCCAAGAGCTGTTATTGGCACGTGGCCCACATTTTCAACCGGGAATCTATAGCGCCTTGGCGGGTTTTTGTGAGCCGGGCGAATCCCTGGAGCAAGCCCTGCGGCGCGAGGTGCGGGAAGAAGTGGGGCTGGAGGTGGAAAATCTGCGTTACTTTGGGAGCCAATCCTGGCCCTTTCCCCATTCTCTCATGGTGGCCTTCACCTGCCAGTACGCCGCAGGCAGTCTGCTCCTGCAGCCCGAGGAAATCGAGGATGCCCGCTGGTTTCCCAGCCACGCCCTGCCGGCCTTGTCACCACCCATCAGCATAGCCCGTCAATTGATCGATGCCACAGTGGCCGCACTGCACACCCAACGACCATGATGCCCTTCGACGCGGCTTTGCGCCAAATTCTGGGCCCTGCCGGACTGGTTACCGACCCGGCCCTTCTGGCCGCCCATAATCGGGACTGGCGGGGGCGCTATGTGGGTCGCGCCCAACTCCTGGCCATGCCGCACAGCACTGCCGAAACCGTTGCCGTCATGCGCTGCTGTCTGGCCTATCGCATCCCTGTGGTCCCGCAGTCGGGCAATACCAGTTTATGCGGGGGCAGTGTTCCCGGCCCCCAGGGCAACGAACTCATTCTCAATTTATCCCGCATGCAGCGTTGTCGCGCGCTGGACGCGGCCAATGGCACTCTGACCTGCGAATCGGGCATGCTGCTGAGTACCCTCCAGCAACAGGCCGCTGAGGCAGGGTTCCTGTTTCCCCTGAGTATTGCCTCGGAGGGCAGCGCGCAGGTGGGGGGAATCATCTCCACCAACGCGGGCGGGACTGCCGTATTGCGCTATGGCAATATGCGCTCACTGGTGTTGGGGTTGGAGGTGGTTTTGCCCGATGGCCGACTGTGGTCCGGGTTGCGCACCCTGCGCAAGGACAACACCGGCTATGACCTCAAGCAGTGGTTTATCGGGGCTGAAGGAACGCTGGGCATCATTACTGCCGCCACCGTGCGTCTGTTTCCGCAACCCCGGGCCCATGCCACGGCCTGGGTGGCCGTGGCCACGCCGCAGCAGGCCGTCACTCTGCTACGGTTTCTTCAAGAGGCCCTGGGCGAACGGATCTCCAGTTTTGAACTCATCTCCCAAACCGCCCTGGAGCTGGTATTGAAGCATTTGCCCCACACCCGTCCTCCCTTGGAACAAGCCACGCCCTGGGCCGTACTCATTCAAGTGGATGATGTGGACCCGCACCCTTTGGAAGACCGGCTGACCCTGGTCCTGGAGCAGGCCCTGGAACGTTCCCTGATTACCGACGCCCACCTGGCTCAGAGTCTGGCTCAGGCGCAGGCCCTGTGGCATTTGCGGGAGCAGATTTCCGAGGCCCAGCGCCTGGAGGGAGTGAGCATCAAACACGACATCAGCGTGCCCGTGAGTCATATTCCCGAATTCATTCACCGCACCAACGCCCTACTGACCCAGCAATTTCCCGGCATTCGCCTGGTCTGTTTTGGGCATGTGGGTGATGGCAACCTGCATTTCAACCTTTCCAAACCGGATAGCCTGGAAAACGCCGCGTTCATCGATCAAACCGCCGCTGTCAATCGCATCGTGCACGATCAGGTCATGGCCCTGGGAGGCAGCATCAGCGCCGAGCATGGGATCGGCCAGCTCAAAACCGGTGAATTACTGCGCTATAAAGATCCGGTGGAACTGGCATTGATGCGCCAACTCAAGCAGATGCTGGACCCCTTGGGACTGATGAACCCCGGAAAACTCTTTGCTTAACCCAGTAACACGGTGCGGATGGCTTTGATGGCATCGCGCTTTTGGGCGGCCTGTTCAAAATCCAGATTGGCCGCAGCCTCCAGCATCTCTTTTTCCAGCTGTTTGAGCAGTTGGCCCAACTGTTTTTCATTCAGATGCGCCACCTGGGTCTCGGCCGTTGATATGGTCGGCTTGTGGGCCAGTGGCTCGGGTTCGTAGATGCCCTCGATGAGAGACTTGATTTCTTTATTGATGCCGCGCGGGGTAATGCCCTGGGACGCGTTGAAGCGGGTTTGCAGGGTGCGGCGCCGTTCGGTCTCCTGCATGGCCTGGGCCATGGAATCGGTCATTTTGTCGGCGTATAAAATGGCCGTGCCATGTATGTGCCGGGCGGCGCGTCCTATG
>DAIDKJ010000201.1 GCA_027450105.1 Ferrovum sp. | reverse complement strand
TGGCCTGTTTTTCGGCCATGCGCTTGCGTAATTCCGCTTCGTACAAACGGGATTTCAGCATGGCCATGGCTTCAGCCCGATTGCGGTGTTGCGAGCGATCGTTCTGGCACTGCACCACGATGCCCGAGGGTCCATGGGTGATGCGTACCGCCGAATCGGTTTTGTTGATATGTTGCCCGCCGGCACCCGAGGCCCGAA
The DNA here is from genome assembly GCA_027450105.1 of Ferrovum sp. Classification (GTDB taxonomy): domain Bacteria; phylum Pseudomonadota; class Gammaproteobacteria; order Burkholderiales; family Ferrovaceae; genus JAJZHV01. Next base: position 2,615 of record DAIDKJ010000201.1, on the reverse strand, counting down.
AGGTATCGATGCGCAAGTCGGCCGGATTGATGTCCACTTCGATGGATTCGTCCACTTCGGGATAGACGAACACCGAGGCGAAGGAGGTATGGCGGCGGTTGCCGGAGTCGAAGGGGGACTTGCGCACCAAACGATGGATGCCGATTTCGGTACGCAAATGCCCATAGGCATAGGATCCGCTTACCTTGAGGGAAGCGCTTTTGATGCCGGCCACTTCACCCTCGGACTGTTCCAGCACCTCCACCTTGAAATCCTTGCGTTCGCAATAGCGCAAGTACATGCGCAGCAGCATGGCCGCCCAGTCCTGGGCTTCGGTGCCGCCCGACCCCGACTGGATATCGATAAAGCAGTTGGCCGGATCCATAGGGTTGGAAAACATGCGCCGGAATTCCATGGCGGAAACCTGCTTGTCCGTAGTGGCCAGATCCTCCTGCACCGCCAGGAGGGATTCTTCGTCCTGCTCGGCCAGGGCCAGCTCCAAGAGCTCTGCCGCGTCCCGCAGGTTGCGGGTAACCTGCTCCACTGACTGCACCACTTCTTCCAGGGTTTTACGTTCCCGCCCCAGTTCCTGGCTTTTTTTGCTGTCCTCCCACACGGCCGGGTCTTCAGCCAGACGCACCACTTCCTGCAGGCGTTCTACCTTGGCTTCGAAGTCAAAGATACCTCCGCAGGGCCTGCATGCGCACATCCAGGTCCTGTAAGAGGTTTTGTATCGCGTTGAGTTGTTCGGCTTCCATGGGGTATCTGGATTGTATTGTGTGGGAGAAAACCTGCCATTATACACGGCTCATGGGCGAAATCGATTGGGGACCTTACGCGGCACACGCCCTTTGCCCTATGATGTTGCTCGTTTCCCTCTCTCAAGGTCAAAGCCCTGTATGCCTGTCCTCACCCTGCTCATTCCGGGTCTGATCCCCCTGATTCCCGACGCCCACATCGCGCCCTTGCCCCAACTGGACCTGGTACTGGCCCGGGGAAGACGGCACTGGAGTCACCCTCCACAGTTGCTGGAATCGGTGGTACCGGACCCCGGGGCCGGCGCCGGTGCAAGCCTGGCCCGAGCGGCAGCAACCCGCTCGGGTGTGGTGGAGCGATCAGCCCATTGGTGTCGGGCCGATCCGGTGCATTTGCAGGTGGAGGGCGATGCCTTGTTGCTGCTGGATGCCTGTGCCCTGCCTCTGGAACCCGCCGAAACCCAGGCCCTGATCCACACCCTCAACCAGCATTTCCGCCCCGATGGACTCCATTTCCAGGCCACCTCCCCCAAGGCCTGGTTGCTGGGCAGCCCCGACCCGCTGCCGGAACGCAGCACCCCGCCCCTGTGGCGCGTGGGCCGTAACATCGACGGGCATCTTCCCGAAGGCACGGGTGCCGCCCGCTGGCGCGCGCGCTTCAACGAAATTCAGATGTTGTTTCACGAGCACCCGGTCAATCAGGCCCGGCAGCAGCGCCGGCAACGCCCCATCAGTGGTTTGTGGTTTTGGGATCTGGCGCATCCCGGACAAGTGTCCTTGCCCGGGTTTGACCTCAGCGCGCACCGGGGCGTGCAGTTGCATGAGACCTTACGCTGTGCCTCGGCCTATGGCGATGCCCAGGACTGGAACCAGGCCGCCAGCCAACTGGATCGCGAGGTCATCGGCCCGGCCTTGGCAGCCCTGCGTGGCGGAGCCCTGAGCCAGTTGATCCTGTTGGGCACCGAAGGGCGCTGCAATCTGGCCGTGCAGCTGCAGCCCCAGGATCTGTGGAAATTCTGGCGCCGCCCCCGGCCCCTGGCAACGCTCCCGGGCGTTCCACCCTTGACGCATCGCTAAGGCCCAGCAAGAAAGCGCACTCTGGTCCAAGCGCCCAAAAAAAATGCCCGCCCCTTGGGAGAGGCAGGCGTTTTGGGCAGCGCCCGGTACTCAGAGGCGTTCAAAAATGGCAGCAATTCCCTGACCACCGCCAATGCACATGGTGACCAGCGCATACCGCCCTTGAATGCGTTGCAGTTCGTACAACGCCTTGGTGGCGATGAAGGCTCCGGAGCAACCCACAGGGTGACCCAGCGCAATGGCGCCCCCATTGGGATTGGTTTTGGCAGGATCCAGTCCCAGCCCGCGGGAAACCGCAATGGCCTGGGCCGCAAAGGCTTCGTTGGACTCGATCACGTCCATCTGATCCAGGCTCAGGCCGCCCTTCTTCAAGGCCGCCTGGGTAGCCGGGATGGGGCCCTCTCCCATGATATGGCTGGGCACCCCGGCCACGGCATAGGACACCAGACGCGCCATGGGCTTACAGCCCTGTTTGGCGGCCACTCCGGCTTCTGCCAGAATGAAGAATGCGGCGCCATCATTGATGCCCGAGGCGTTGCCGGCAGTCACCGTGCCATCCTTCTTGAAGGCGGGTTTCATGGCGGCCAGTTTTTCCAGCGTCGTGGCCCGGGGATGTTCGTCCGTATCAAACACCGTATCTCCCTTGCGCGACTTGAGCGTAATGGGAACGATCTGGGATTTGAAACGGCCCTCGGCAATGGCCTTGGCGGCACGCTGCTGCGACTCCAGGGCAAAGGCGTCCTGTTGCTCCCGGGTGATGTTCCACTTCACCGCCAGGTTTTCGGCAGTAATGCCCATATGTCC
>DAIDKJ010000200.1 GCA_027450105.1 Ferrovum sp. | reverse complement strand
TCCACATGACTCTTGCCCCCGGTGGCGCGCACCGGGTCAATCCTGCAATGTCCGCGCTGCGGGGGAGGGCTGGGCCCGGCGTAAGTGAACCAGCGCCTGACGGACGATATCGCTCAGTGGCGTGGCCGGATGTTCCGCCAGATAGTTCAGGAAATTGCGCTGCATGCGTGGCTCCCAGAAGCGCTGGATGTGGTTGGCCACATCACGCGCCGCCTGCTGTTGGTCGGGCATGGCCTCGAAGAAGGCGCCGATGTCATGGGCCATTTTGACCAGGGTATGGGCGGCCTGAGCATGATTCCCTGCAGAGTGTGTGGCCTGGGCATGAGTAGCGCTGTGGGTAGCATTTTCTTGAACTGAATTTCCCGAATCCGGGGTGGTTTGATGCGGCGTGTGGTGACTGGACATGGTGGTGTGATCCCTGGAAAAATGGACGCCAAGCGTCCCATGGAACAAAAGCCTTGCGCCACATGAACGGTTCCACGTGGCCTTAGCGTGTGATGATACCTGCGTTGCAGTGCCAAGGCGCTGCCGGATGGACAGAAACGATCCGGCACGAGCCTGGGAGCGGGTGATCCGGTCTTGAAGCGATGGGACGAAAGGAAGGCTCGGACGAACGCAGGACATGTCCCACAAGGCTTCAGGAGGGGATGGGGCCCCAGCTGGGGGCGGCATCGAACAAACGTTGCGGATGGGTATACAGCGTCATTTGTCCGGGGCGCGCAAAACCCACCAGCGTTTGGCCGTGGCGTTGGGCCAGGTCGATGGCCAGTGCCGTGGGGGCTGATATGGCCACCAGAATTTCCACCCCCTGCTGTACGCTTTTTTGCACCATTTCCATACTGGCGCGACTGGTAATCAACACCGCACCCAAAGAGGATGCGCTCTTCGATGGGCTGATGCTGGCTCCTGTACTGGCACCTGCGTTGGCCCCGGTGTGGATACTTGCACTGGTCTTTGCGCTGGCTCCTGTACTGGCACCTGCGCTGACTCCGGTGTGGGCACTTGCGCGGGCTTGCGCGTGGGCGAACCCTGCGTGAACTTCAGGGCGGGTTGCGGCGCTGGCCGCAACGCTGGTCAGGGCGCAGGCCCGGGCCCGGGCTCCCAAGAGTTTGTCCAGGGCATTATGCCGCCCCACGTCTTCCCGTCCCAGGACCATCTGGCCGGTGGCATCCAGCCAGAACGCGGCATGGGTGGCTCCCGTTTGCCGTTGCAGGGGCTGGTACGCGCTAACCTGCTGCAACGCCTGCTGCAGGGCCTGCAAGGAAAGACGCTGGGTGTGCGCCAAGGGTGGCAGGGGTCGAAAGACCTGAGCCAATTGTTCCGCCCCGCATAACCCGCACCCCGTACGTCCGGTCAGGTTTTTGCTCCGACTGGCCAGGCGCGCGGCGCAGGTGGGGGTAATCTGCAGCTGCAGGCGAATGCCCCCGCCGGGGTAGGATTCGCATTGCCATTGCAGCAGGTCAGCGGGGCTGTCGATCAGCCCCTCCGTGAGGGAAAAACCCAGGGCAAAATCTTCCAGGTCGGTGGGCGAGGCCAGCATGACCACATGAGGCTGGCCGTTATATTCCAGAGCGACGGGGGTTTCTTCCGCCACACGGTCCTGGCGAGCTTCGTAGCCCGAGGCTGGCTGCCAGCGCCGGGTGGGCACCACGCTCAAAGCCAAAGGCACGGCTGGATCGAGCACTGCGCTTGAAGCAAGAGGTGCGTCGGACTCGAGCACTGCGCTCAAAGTGGGCGCCGCGGCTGGATCAAGCACTGCGCTGTTGAGGTCCACGGGCGGTCCTGACACTGTTGGCGGGACTTGTGTCGGTCCACGACACGTGATGAAAGTACGCGGTCATGGGGTTGGTCCTGAAGCGATTGGCGGGGCTTGTGCCGGCCTTCCCAGCAGACAGGCATGAGCGGGCGTTGTCACGTGATCGTACCTAGCTTGGTTGGGAGACGTTTTGCTGCAAGGCTTCCCGCGACGGGGCATCCTGAGCATGCAGCGCCTCCTGGGAATGCAGCGCCTCCTGGGAATGCAGCGCCTCGCTAACCAGTTGCCCCTTGAGCAATTGCAGCTGCTGTTTGTTGAAGCGTTGGTAATTGGCCTGCCACTGGCTGACATGCAGCACGCGCGCCACCTGCACGGCGGTGACCTTGTATTCCGGACAGTTGGTAGCCCAGTCGGAGTTGTCGGTGGTGATGACATTGGCGCCGGATTCGGGAAAGTGGAAGGTGGTATACACCACACCCGGTTGCATGCGCTCACTGATATGGGCGCGCAGCACGGTTTCGCCGGCACGGGAGGCCACCCCCACCCAATCGCCCTCATGAATGCCGCGTTCTTCGGCGTCGTGAGGATGGATTTCCAGCGCATCCTGGGGATGAAACACCACGTTCTGCGTGCGTCGCGTTTGGGCTCCCACGTTGTACTGGGACAAAATTCGCCCGGTGGTGAGCAACAGAGGAAAGCGACGCGTCATTTTTTCGTCGGTGGGCACATAGCGCGTGAGCATGAAGCGCCCCTTGCCCCGCACAAACTGGTCCACGTGCATCAGGGGTGTTCCGGTGGGATGCTGGGCATCGCACGGCCACTGCACCGTACCTTCCCGATCCAGCAAGGCATAGCTCACTCCCGAGAAGGTGGGCGTCAGGCGGGCAATCTCATCCATGATCTGGGAGGGATGGGTGTAATGCATGGGGTAGCCCAGGGCATTGGAGAAGGCCTGGGTGATTTCCCAGTCGGCCTTGCCGTTGCGCGGGCTCATGACGCGCCGGATGCGCTGCACCCGTCGTTCGGCGTTGATGAAAATGCCGTCGCGCTCCAGGAAGGTGGAGCCGGGCAGA
>DAIDKJ010000199.1 GCA_027450105.1 Ferrovum sp. | reverse complement strand
AGAGAAATTCCGGCAGAGCAGGCGCCGATGAGCATCAGAAAAAATGCAGCCAGAGCGTCCAGACGAAAATGAAAGGGTAAGCCGGGAAGGCCCAGAGGCAGAATGAGCGTTTGCGGGGCCGTATCGAGGGCCATCGCTGCGGCCCCGAACAAACATAATCCCACCAGCGCGCCTGCGGGAAACAAAACCCGTGCAACCAGTTTGAGGTGTCGTAAGGCCATCAAGCCCAGAGTGCCAATCAGCAGCCAGGCCAGTACTGCCCATAGAACGAAATCCAGTGGCATTGTGACGCCAATATTCCTTCTGATAAGGTGCGTGAATCAAGTCACACAATAGCGCGAAGCGCGGGCGCGTGGCAACAGAAAAATGATGCCGGGCTCTGATCTGCGTAGACTCTACCGTACGCAACGGTTGGTATGAGGGCTGACAATGAATATGGAACAACAGGATCGCTACTGGATGCAGGCGGCGCTGCAGTTGGCGGATGAGGCCGCAAACCAAGGCGAGGTTCCCGTGGGTGCTGTGCTCGTCCATCGCGGGGGTATCATCGGTCGCGGGGCCAATGCACCCATTGCCCGCTTGGATCCCAGTGCCCATGCCGAGATTCTGGCTTTGCGCGATGCTGCCCAAAATCTGGGCAATTACCGCTTGCCGGCAAGTACCCTGTACGTGACTCTGGAGCCCTGTGTGATGTGTGCGGGGGCAATATTCAATGCGCGGGTGGAACGGGTCGTATTTGCCGCGAGTGATCCCAAAACAGGGGCGTGTGGCAGTGTGATCGATCTGTTTGCCCATCCCGGGCTCAATCATCATGCGCACATTTGCGGCGGAATCGAGGCCCAGGCCAGCATTGCCCGTCTCAAGGCTTTTTTTGCAACGCGTCGCGTGTAAAGGCGTTCGTGTTTTGGCCTTGGGTTGTGCACACCCCGATGGGCATGCGCAAAGAGTCATCGGGAAACAGGGTTTCACGTTAAAATGCTGGTTTGATTTTATTCTCCTGGCACCGTGACCGCCTCTGATCCCGCCTTTGTCCATCTGCGCCTGCACACCGAATTTTCCATCACTGACGGAATCGTGCGTATCGATCAGGCCATCGACCGTGCCTGCACCGAGCACATGGGGGCTCTGGCCATCACGGATCTGGGCAATCTCTTTGGCCTGATCCGGTTTTACACCCAGGCACGCAAAAAAGGTCTCAAACCCATTGCGGGATGCGATGTCTGGATCAGTGACCAAAGAACGCGCGCCGAGCCTTTTCGACTGTTGCTGCTGGTTCGTGATCATGCGGGTTATCTGGCCTTATGTCGGTTGTTGTCGCGCGCCTGGCGCGAAGGGCAGCATCAAGGTCTGGCCTGTATCGAGCGCTCCTGGCTGGAACAGGAAAAAGACGGCCTCATCGTGTTGTCCGGGGCCCATCAGGGGGACATCGGTCAGGCGCTGGCCAATGGCCAGGAAGCCTTGGCCTACGAGCGCGCCCGCGAGTGGTCTCGGGTGATGGGCGATGCCTTCTATATGGAATTGCAGCGTACCGGAGACCCGCACGCCGACGCGTCCGTAATGGATCATCTGCGCTTGGCAGCCGATCTGGACATTCCTGTGGTGGCCACCCATCCCATCCAGTTCATGGAACCTGAGGATTTCAAGGCGCATGAGGCCAGAGTGTGTATTGCTCAGGGGCGACTCCTGGCAGATGCCAAACGGCCCCGTTTCTTCACCGGCCAACAGTATTTCAAATCCCGGGAGGACATGCTCGCCCTTTTTGCCGATGTGCCCGAAGCGTTGCACAATGCGGTGGAGATTGCCAAACGGTGCAACCTGGAGTTGACACTGGGCAAACCGCGCTTACCCGAATTCCCCACCCCGGTGGGAGTGGGTCTGGACGATTTCATGGTACAGGAAAGCAAAAGAGGGCTGGAGCAACGCCTGCAATGGTTGTATCCCGACCCCGGGTTGCGGGAGCGTGAACGCTCCACCTATTTGGCCCGTCTGGAATTTGAAACCCAAACCATCATCCAGATGGGTTTTGCCGGATACTTTCTGATCGTGGCGGACTTCATCAACTGGGCCAAACACCATGAAGTCCCCGTGGGGCCAGGCCGGGGTTCGGGAGCAGGATCGCTGGTGGCCTTCAGCCTGGGAATCACCGATCTCGATCCACTACGTTACGACTTGCTCTTCGAGCGCTTTCTGAATCCTGAACGGGTTTCCATGCCTGATTTTGATGTGGACTTCTGCCAGGATGGGCGCGATCGCGTGATCGACTATGTGCGCCACAAATATGGTCCGGACTGTGTAGCGCAAATTGCCACCTTTGGAACCATGGCGGCCAAGGCGGTGATACGGGATGTGGGTCGGGTGCTGGATCTTCCCTACGGGTTTGTGGACCAGTTGGCCAAGCTGGTGCCCTTTGAGATTGGCATGACGTTGTCCAAGGCGCGGGAACAGGAGCCGCAAATCAACCAGCGGGTCCAGCAGGAAGAAGAAGTGGCAGAACTGCTGGCACTGGCAGAAAAACTGGAAGGAGTAACCCGCAATGTGGGTATGCATGCAGGCGGTGTTCTCATCGCTCCAGGGCAGTTGACGGATTTTACGCCTCTGTACTGCCAGGAAGGTTCTGATGCCGTGGTCAGCCAATACGACAAGGATGATGTGGAAAAAGTCGGTTTGGTGAAGTTCGACTTTTTAGGGTTGCGTACCCTGACTATCCTGGACTGGGCCGAGCGGCATATCCGTGAACTACCTGATGACCCCCAGGCGGCCTGTTTTCGGGTTGCGGAAATCCCCCTGGATGATCCTCAAACCTATGCGCTGTTTGGCTCGGGTAATACCACGGCGGTTTTTCAACAGGAATCCCGCACCGCGAAGGATCTGGAAAAACGCT
>DAIDKJ010000198.1 GCA_027450105.1 Ferrovum sp. | reverse complement strand
CAGCAGCCACAGCACGAGAAGCGCCAAACGCAGCATCATAGGGTGGGGAAACTGGATATAATCAAGCGGGTTTTCAGAAAGTTTCAAGTATTGCGCTGCATGATACTCCGTTCTGCATCCCCACGTTTCATTGGCCAGTTTGGGCCCCCTGGGGTTGTCTTCGCACCTGCATGACGCAGGGGATGGAGGCAACGGGTCAGGGGTGCGGCGAAATTCAGGAATCGGGAAGTGTTTTTAATCTAACGAAAAAGGGCAAGGGCCAACAATGAGTCATTATTTATTTTCTTCGGAGTCGGTTTCCGAGGGCCATCCGGATAAGGTGGCCGATCAAATTTCAGACGGCGTGCTGGACGCCATTCTATCCCAGGATCCGCAAGCTCGGGTCGCTTGCGAAACCCTCACCAGTACGGGCTTGATTGTCATTTCAGGCGAAATTACCACCAAGGCGCAAATCAACTACATCGATGTGGCGCGCGATGTGGTGCGGCGCATTGGGTATAACAGTTCGGATATCGGCTTCGATTTTCAAACCTGTGCGGTGCTCACGGCGCTCAATCGGCAAAGTCCGGATATCGCCCAAGGAGTGGACCGAGCCAGCGGGATGGATCTGGATCAGGGGGCGGGAGACCAGGGCATCATGTTTGGCTATGCCTGTGATGAAACCGATAGCCTCATGCCCTTGCCGATTCATCTGGCGCATCGCCTGATGCAACGGCAGGCAGAATTACGCAAGGATGGACGCTTGCCTTTCTTGCGCCCGGATGCCAAATCCCAGGTGAGTGTGCGCTATGTGGATGGCGTGGCGCACTCCATCGAAACCGTCGTCGTCTCTACCCAGCATCATCCAGAGGTTTCGCATCTGCAATTGTCCGAAGCCGTCATCGAAGAAATCATCAAACCTGTTTTGCCGGCACATCTGTTGAGCAAAGACACTCGTTTCCTCATCAATCCCACCGGTCGCTTCGTGATCGGTGGTCCCATGGGAGATTGCGGTCTGACAGGACGCAAAATCATCGTGGATACCTATGGCGGAGCCGCACGGCATGGTGGTGGGGCTTTTTCGGGAAAAGACCCGTCCAAGGTGGATCGCTCGGCAGCCTATGCCATGCGCCACGTGGCCAAGAATATTGTGGCAGCAGGTTTGGCGCGACGCTGTGAAGTCCAGGTGGCCTATGCCATTGGTGTGGCCCGCCCGGTGAGTTTGATGGTCAATACCTTTGGCACGGGTCGCTTGAGCGACGAAAAACTGGCCGAACTGGTCCAGGAGCATTTTGACTTACGTCCCAAGGGCATCATTCAAGCGCTGGATCTGTTACGCCCCATCTATGGAAAAACTGCCGCCTATGGCCATTTTGGCCGCGAAGAACCCGAATTCACCTGGGAGGCCCGGGATCGGGTCGAAGCCCTGCGTGCCGCCAAATAAGGAGTAATGACAATGAGTGCTGTATTACAACAAGAGCTGGACTATAAGGTTGCGGACATGGGATTGGCCCACTGGGGTCGAATCGAAATCGACATGGCGCAAAATGAAATGCCCGGGTTGATGGCCCTGCGGGAAGAATACGCCGGGCAGTTTCCGCTGCGGGGGGCACGCATTGCCGGATGTCTGCACATGACCATTCAGACGGCTGTGTTGATCGAAACGCTCGTGGCGTTAGGTGCAGAAGTGCGTTGGAGTTCCTGTAATATTTTCTCCACCCAGGATCAGGCAGCAGCAGCCATTGCGGCCGCCGGAATTCCAGTCTTTGCCTGGAAAGGGGAGACCGAAGAAGAATTTTGGTGGTGTATCGAACGGACCATTTTCGGGCCGGAAGGTTGGCTACCCAATATGATTCTGGACGATGGGGGCGATCTGACCTTGATCCTGCATGATAAATATCCGCATCTACTGGCTCATGTGAAGGGTATTTCCGAAGAAACCACCACGGGCGTGCATCGACTCAACGAAATGATGAAGCGTGGCGAGCTCAAATGTCCCGCATTCAATGTCAATGATTCGGTCACCAAATCAAAATTCGATAATCTGTACGGCTGCCGCGAGTCTTTGATGGATGGCATCAAGCGCGCTACCGATGTGATGATAGCGGGCAAGATTGCCATCATTGCCGGGTATGGCGATGTGGGCAAGGGTTGTGCTCAGGCTTTCCGTGGTTTGGGAGCCACGGTCTGGATTACGGAAATCGATCCCATTTGCGCGCTTCAGGCGGCCATGGAAGGCTACCGCGTGGTCCATATGGACGAAGTGGCCGCGCTGGGGGATATTTTTGTCACGGCCACGGGAAATGTGGATGTGATAACCCACGACCACCTGCGCGCCATGAAAAACGATGCGATTGTGTGCAATATCGGCCATTTCGACTCGGAAATCGACGTGGCTTCCCTGCGCCAGTACCGCTGGAACAATATCAAGCCTCAAGTGGATCATGTGGTATTTCCGGATGGCAAGCGCATCATCCTGCTGGCGGAAGGACGCCTGGTCAATTTGGGCTGTGCCACGGGGCATCCCAGTTTTGTCATGTCGGCCTCCTTCACCAACCAGGTGATGGCCCAAATCGAATTGTGGACCCATCAGGGCAAATACCCTGTGGGGGTGTACATTCTTCCCAAAGCGCTGGACGAAAAGGTGGCTCGCTTGCATCTGGGGAAAATCGGGGCTCACCTCACAACGCTAACCCCCAAACAGGCCCAGTACCTCAGTCTGGAGCTGGATGGACCGTACAAGCCCGAACATTATCGCTACTGACAAGGGGTTTTCATGCTGCCCAGTCAACAACGGCACTCCCGGGTGTTCAGCTTCGAGTTCTTTCCTCCCAAAACCGCTCAGGGTGTGCAGAACCTTTATGACCGAATGGACCGCATGCACAGCTTGGGTCCCTCGTTCATCG
>DAIDKJ010000197.1 GCA_027450105.1 Ferrovum sp. | reverse complement strand
CGCGCCGGATGTGTATCCTCTGGCCTTTGCCTTGCCCGTGTTCCTGTCGGCGCTGGTATGCGGTCTGGCCGGAGCTGCCTTCAATTTGACGCTGCTCTACCAAACGCGCTGGATTCCAGCGCGCTGGTCCCTGTGGCGCGCGCGCTCACCCCTGATGTGGGGCGCCTGGATGGGCTTGCTGGTGGCCTTGGTGGGCATTGCTTCGGGGGGGCAAACCTGGGGCAGTGGCTACGAACAGGCGCGGCATCTGCTCATCAATCAGGGCGTGCAGGTGTCCTGGCTGTATCCGCTGATGAAGTGGGTGAGCATGGTGTTGTCCTATGTGGCGGGCTTGCCCGGGGGCCTGTTTTCTCCCTCCCTGTCCATCGGGGCTGGGTTTGGCCATTGGGTGGGCGCCTGGTTTGGCCAATACTCGCCCTCGGCCCTGGTGGCCATTTGCATGGTGGGCTATCTGGCGGCAGTCACCCAATCGCCCCTCACCTCCTTTGTCATCGTCATGGAGATGATCAATGGCAGCGGTCTGGTCATTCCGCTCATGGCCACCGCCCTCATCAGCAGCCGCATTGCCGGGGTGTTTACCAAACCCCTGTACGAGGCCCTGGCCAAAAAGAATTACTACCGGGAGCGCCCGCCAAAACCAGCCCCGGCCCCGGCCCCGGCTGACGGATCGAAAGAAGTTTCCTGAAACGAGCTCCACCGGGCACCGGGGTTCATCCGGTACAATGCGCGTTTACCCACCGCGACACACACACGCTTATGATACGCACGCGTTTTGCTCCCAGCCCCACGGGATATCTGCACATTGGCGGGGCGCGCACTGCCCTGTTTTCCTGGGCTTTTGCCCGTCATCACGGCGGGCAATTCATTTTGCGCATAGAAGACACCGACCTGGAACGCTCCACGGCGGCCTCCACCCAGGCTATTCTGGATGGCCTGGCCTGGTTGGGCCTGGACTATGACGAGGGGCCTTTCTTTCAGATGCAGCGTTTGGCACGCTACCAGGAAGTGGCCGCAAGACTGCTGCAAACCGGGCACGCCTATTACTGCTATGCCAGCAAGGAAGAACTGGAAGCCCTGCGCGAGGCACAACGGGCGCGCGGCGAAAAACCCCGCTATGACGGGCGCTGGCGCGACTCCACCGCCACTCCACCCGCGGGGGTCAAACCGGTTTTGCGCTTCAAAACCCCGCACACGGGCAGTGTGACCTTTCAGGATCTGGTGAAGGGCCCCATTACGGTGGCCAATGCCGAGCTGGACGATCTGGTCCTGATGCGCGCCGATGGCGTGCCCACCTACAACTTTGGCGTGGTGGTGGATGACCTGGACATGCAGATTTCCCACATCATTCGTGGCGACGATCACGTGAACAATACGCCACGGCAAATCAACATCATGCAGGCGCTGGGGGCCAGCATTCCCCAGTTTGCCCATGTCCCCATGATTCTGGGGGCCGATGGCGAGCGCCTGTCCAAGCGTCATGGCGCCGTCAGTGTCATGGCCTATCGGGACCAGGGGTATTTGCCCGAAGCGGTCATCAATTACCTGGCCCGTTTGGGTTGGTCCCACGGTGACGAGGAGCTGTTTGATCGCTCGCAACTGGTGCAATGGTTCGATCTGGGGCATATCAGCCGCTCGCCGGCCCGCTTCAATACCGACAAACTGGATTGGCTCAATCAGCACTACCTGCGGCACACACCTGCCGCGCAACTGGCCGTGGCCGTGCGTGCGCGCTTGCAGGCCGAGGGCCTCGACCCCGGTCCGCCGGCGCCCGATTTGGCCCGGGTGCTGGCCCTGCTGCAGCCTCGCGCCACCCGCTTGACCGATCTGGTGCAGGAGGCAAAAATTTTCTATGAGTGCCCCGAACCCACACCCCAGATGCGGGAGCAGCACCTGACCCCGGCTTCCCTGGCCCTGTTGGCGGATTTGGCCCAGCAGCTGGAGTCCCTGGCCCAGTGGGAGGTGGCGGACCTGGCCACGGCCATCAAAACCGTGGTGGCCAGCCATGGGCTGAAAATGGGGCAAGTGGCCATGCCCGCCCGGGTGGCTTTGTGTGGGACCACGCACACCCCCTCGCTGGATGCCACCTTGCACCTGCTGGGGCGGGAACGCGTTCTGAGCCGCTTGCGGCATTTTTCTCAAGCGCCGGCGGCTTCCCGCTAATCCCGGTCATGGGCCTTTTTCTCACCAGTTTCCTTGTGCTTTCCCGCTAAACGCATGCACCTCATCCTGCAAAGCACCACGCCCATTTTGCCCGATCAATTGGCCGAGCTGGCCTGCATGACCGGTGCCGCCCACAGGGTGCCGCTGGGCTCCTTACCCGCTGTTGCCGGCGGGGCGGCCCCTGGGGCCACTGGCTGGCGCTTGAGCCCGGCGGCCCGGGTGCCAGGGCTCGAGGCCTATTGCCAGCAACGCCACTGGGACTGGGCCTTCATGGCCGAGCAACTGCCCTTGCACGCCCTGTCCCTGGCGGTGTTTGACATGGATTCCACCCTGATCAGCATCGAATGCATCGATGAAATCGCCGATATGCACGGCCTGAAAGCCCAGGTGGCCCAGATCACGCAGCGGGCCATGCGCGGGGAACTGGATTTTGCGCAAAGCCTGCGCCAACGCGTTGCGCTCTTGGCCGGCCTGGAAGAATCCGCCCTGCAACGGGTGTATGCCGAACGCTTGCGACTCAGTCCTGGAGCGTCCGAGCTCATTGCCGGGTTGCGCGCGCACCAGGTGAAAACCCTGATGGTTTCGGGCGGCTTCACGTTCTTTGCACACCGGGTGCAGGATCGACTGGGGCTGGACGCCTGCCTGGCGTCCGATGTGCGCATGGTCTTCACGCTCTTTGGCGACGTCTGCTCGATCCCCACGATCGTCGACCGCATCCGCGCGGCCAATAAATTTGCC
>DAIDKJ010000196.1 GCA_027450105.1 Ferrovum sp. | reverse complement strand
GGATGACCGTGTCGAAGGAGCGGTCATCAAAGCCGGACAGGCCCGTTTCAAGATTCATCTGCAACACGTTGACCCCGTGGCGCACGGCGCTGACCACCCGCGCCGGTTCGATTTCGATGCCATACCCACTCACCTGCCGCGTTTGTTGCAGATGACGCAATAATTGTCCATCGCCACACCCCAAATCCAGCACCCTGGAGCGCGGTTTGATCCAACTGGCCAGCACCATCAAATCGGCGCGCGTCACCATGGCCCCGGCATGGACTGCATTCGAGGCGCTCTCACGCATGGGGAAGAGCCTCGAACACCCGGGTGAGATAAGCCTGCATCACAGCAAAATAATCCGGATTTTCCATCAAAAAGGCATCATGTCCCTGCGAAGAATCAATTTCTGCGTAGCTCACCGCCAACCCGTTGTCCAGCAGGGCTTTGACGATCTCGCGTGAGCGGGCGGGAGAAAACCGCCAATCCGAGGTGAAGGACACCACCAAAAAATCTGCCCGGGCCACAGCCAACGCCTTGGAGAGATACCCGCCATGGGCCAGGGCCGGATCGAAATAATCCAGGGCCTTGGTCATGATGAGGTAGGTATTGGCATCGAAACGTTCGGAGAATTTTTTTCCCTGATAGCGCAAATAGGATTCGATCTCGAATTCCACGTCCAGGGAAAAATGCGGTGCATTGGCCAGCAAGTCGCGTCCGAATTTCTCCATCATGGCATCATCACTCAGGTAGGTAATGTGGCCCAGCATGCGCGCCAAACGCAAACCGCGCTCCGGAATGACGCCCTGCGCATAATAATTTCCCCCGTGAAAGTCGGGATCGGTGGTGATGGCCTGGCGCGCCACTTCATTGAAACCGATATTTTGCGCGGACAGATTGGGGGCGGCCGCAATCACGATGGCATGACGCAGTCGCTCGGGGTAAGTCAGGCTCCATTGCAACGCTTGCATGCCCCCCAGGCTTCCTCCCATCACGGCAGCAAAACAGGCGATTTGCAAATGGTCTGCCAGACGGGCCTGCGCCCGCACCCAATCTTCAACGGTCACAAAAGGAAAATGAGGACCATAGGGATGCCCCGTGGCCGGGTCGAGACTGGAGGGACCGGTGGAGCCGTCACACCCCCCCAGGTTGTTCACCCCAATGACAAAAAACCGGTTGGTATCCACCGGCTTTCCCGGACCCACCATGTTGTCCCACCAACCGCTGGAGCGGGGCTGACCCGGATAATGGCCAGCCACGTGATGGGTTCCCGACAGGGCATGGCAGATCAGGATGGCATTGCTGCGTTGGGCATTGAGCTCGCCATAGGTTTCGTACACCAGGTCGAAGTGGGCCAGCGGAACGCCACAGGCCAGCATGAGCGGTTGTGGGCAGTGCAGCCGTTGTGGCGTGACTGCGCCGACGGATTCTGCCATAGGCCCTCAGCCCGCCAAGCGCTGCCGGAGCAGCGCATTGAGCTGTGCCGGATTGGCCCGGCCCGCACAGGCCTTCATGGCCCGTCCCACGAAGAACCCGAAAACCTTGTCTTTGCCCGCGCGAAATTCCGCCACCTGGGCCGGGTGCGCCGCCAAGAGCTCGTCGATGATCTGTTCCAGCACCCCGGCATCAGAAATCTGGCTCAGGCCCCGCTGGGCAATCAGGGCATCCACTTCGCCACCTTCCTGCCACAAAACATCGAAGAGCTCCTTGGCCATTTTGCCAGAGAGCGTGCCGTCCTGTATGCGGCGCAGCAAATCGCACAATTGCTGTGGGGTGACCGGCGCCTCCTGCACCTCCCGTTCGGTGCGCCGCAGGGCCGCCGAGAATTCACCACACACCCAGTTGGCGCAAAGTTTGGCATCCCCCCCCAACAACTGGTGCAGGGTTTGAAAGTATTGGGCCAGTGCCTGGGACCCGGTCAGGAGGTCCGCATCGTAGGCCGACAGGCCATAGGACTGCACGAATCGCGCCCGCATATCTGCAGGGAGTTCGGGCAAGGCAGCGCGCACCTGCGCCACCCAGTCCTCAGAAATACGCAGGGGAAGCAGATCCGGATCGGGGAAATAGCGGTAATCCTGGGCGTCTTCCTTGGAACGCATGGCCCGGGTTTCATCGCGCTCGGGATCGTACAGACGCGTTTCCTGAATGATGCTGCCGCCGTCCTCGAGGGTGCGGATTTGCCGCCGAACCTCGTACAAAATGGCTTTTTCCATGAAGCGAAAGGAGTTCAGGTTCTTGATTTCACAGCGTGTTCCCAGTTCGTCCTGGCCCATGGGACGCACCGACACGTTGGCATCGCAGCGAAAGGAACCCTCCTGCATGTTGCCATCACAGATTCCAATCCAGATCACCAGCTGGTGCAAGGCCCGGGCATAGGCCACGGCATCGGCGGCACTGCGCAGATCGGGTTCGGAAACGATCTCCAGCAAGGGCGTTCCGGCACGATTCAAATCGATCCCGCTACGTCCCTGAAAGTCTTCATGGAGGGATTTTCCAGCGTCTTCTTCTAGATGCGCGCGGGTCAGACGCACGGTTTTTTCCTGATCTGCGCTAAAAAATTTGATTTCACCCCCACTGACCACAGGCCATTCGTACTGGCTGATCTGGTAGCCCTTGGGCAGGTCGGGATAAAAATAATTTTTGCGCGCAAACACGGAGCGCGGGGCCACCGTTGCGCCCACCGCCAAACCGAAGCGGATGGCATGCTCCACAGCCTGCCGGTTCAAGACCGGTAGCACTCCGGGCAAAGCCAGATCCACCGCACAGGCCTGGGCATTGGGTTCGGCACCAAAGCGGGTAGAGGCCCCGGAAAAGATTTTGGAGCGTGTGGCCAGTTGCGCATGGGTTTCAATGCCGATGACGACTTCCCAATCCATGAATTCTCCTAGAGACGCGCCAGGGGGGGCACCTGTCGGTGCC
>DAIDKJ010000195.1 GCA_027450105.1 Ferrovum sp. | reverse complement strand
CGAGTCGGAAATGGCCACCCTCAATGCCGAACAACAGCACTTGCACGAGCGCCTGGTGGTCTCCTTGCCGCCTGCGCAGTTGCGTGAGGCCGGCCAGCGTTTGAGCACGGTGGAGCAGCGCCTGCAGCAACTGGAAAGCGACTGGCTCGAACTGAGTGTGCAATTGGAGGTTTGACCCATGCGCCCGCCCTCCACCGCATCCACCACATCCGCTGAGCCCATCCCATCCACCGGGCCCGATGCGGCCCTTTGGCGGCCCACACCCGCCGAGTGTTCCGCTACGGCCATGCAACGCTTCATGCAGCAGGTGCAGCAACCAGATTATGCCCACCTGTGGCAATGGTCCATCGATTGCCCCCAGGAATTTTGGCGCGCCCTGTGGGACTTCTGCGCTCCCCGCGGAGATCCGGGGCCCGTGGTGTTGGAGCAGGGCGGGCAGATGCCCGGGGCGCGCTGGTTTCCCCAGGCCCGTCTTAATTATGCCGAAAACCTTCTCGACCCCGGCGTGCCCCATCCCGAGCAGGCGCTGATCTTTTGGGGCGAAGACCAGGTCCGGCGCGCGCTCAGTTGGAGCGAACTCACGGCCCAGGCGGGGCGCTTTCAGCAAGCCCTGCGGGAAGCGGGGGTGGTGGCGGGAGATCGGGTAGCCGGCTACCTGCCCAACGTGCCCGAAGCCGTGGCAGCCATGCTGGCCACCACAGCCCTGGGGGCGGTCTGGTCCTCGGCCTCGCCCGATTTTGGGGTGCAGGGGGTGCTGGATCGCTTCGGGCAGATTGCCCCCAAGGTGCTGGTGTGCGTGGATGGCTACTGGTACAACGGCAAACCCGTGTCCTGCATGGCCAAAAACGCCCAGATCCTGCAGCAGTTACCCAGCCTCACGCAGGTGGTGCTGGTGTCTTATTTGAGCTGGCAGGGACCAGAGCCGGACCTGTCATTATTGCAACCCGCGCCCGCTTCGGGTGCCGCCGACGCTTCGGGTGCCGCCGACGCTTCCGGGTCTCAGCCTGGCCCCTCGCTCCAGTGCCGCCTGTGGAGCCAATTGCCGGACTCCGGGGCGCAGGCCCTGGTGTATCGGCGCGTGCCCTTCGATCACCCCTTGTTCATCCTGTTTTCCTCGGGGACCACCGGGGCTCCCAAATGTATCGTGCATGGTCACGGGGGCGTGCTCCTGCAGCACCTGAAGGAACAGCGCCTGCATGGGGACGTGCGCCCCGGCGATCGCCTGTTCTATTTCACCACCTGTGGCTGGATGATGTGGAACTGGCTGATGAGCGGCCTGGCCAGTGGGGCTACGCTGTTGCTGTATGACGGCGCACCCTTTGCCGCGGGTGGAAACCTCCTGTTCGAT
Source organism: Ferrovum sp. (assembly GCA_027450105.1). Classification (GTDB taxonomy): domain Bacteria; phylum Pseudomonadota; class Gammaproteobacteria; order Burkholderiales; family Ferrovaceae; genus JAJZHV01. Next base: position 1,579 of record DAIDKJ010000195.1, on the reverse strand, counting down.
TATGCCCAGCAAGCGCGCATGACCCATCTGGGCATTTCGGCCAAATTCATCGACACAGCGCTCAAGGCTGGCGCCAATCCCGCCTTGACCCATGATCTGGCGGCGCTGCGGGTGGTATTTTCCACCGGCAGTCCCTTGTCGCCAGAAGGGTTTCGCTGGGTGTACACCCATCTCAAGGCGCGGGTCCTGCTGGCCTCCATTTCCGGGGGCACCGACATCGTCTCGTGCTTTGTGCTGGGAAACCCGGTGTTGCCGGTGTATGCCGGAGAGATTCAATGTCGTGGCCTGGGCATGGCGGTACAGGTGTTCGATGCCCAGGGACAGGCGGTGGTGGGGCAAAAGGGCGAATTGGTGTGTACCCGGCCCTTTCCGGCCATGCCGCTGGGGTTTTGGAACGATCCCCAGGGCAGCAAGTATCGGGCCGCCTATTTTGAGCGCTTTGCCCAGGTCTGGTGTCATGGGGACTATGCAGAACTGACCTCCCATGGGGGCGTCATCATCTACGGTCGCTCCGATGCTACCCTCAACCCCGGCGGGGTACGCATCGGCACGGCCGAAATCTACCGCCAGGTGGAACAATTGCCCGAGGTGCTGGAATCCCTCGTCATCGGCCAGGAGTGGCCGGAGCAGCACCCCACGGATGTGCGCATCGTGCTGTTTGTCAAACTGGCGCCAGGGCGTGTGCTGGATGCGGCGCTGAGCCTGCGCCTTGCCCAGCAGATCCGCTGTGGCGCCTCGCCGCGCCATGTTCCGGCCTGCATCCTGCAGGTCACGGATATCCCCCGCACCCGCTCGGGAAAGATCGTGGAACTGGCCGTGCGTCAGGTGGTTCACGGTCAGCCGGTCAACAATCTCGAAGCCCTGGCCAACCCCGAAGCGCTGGAGCAATTTCGCAATCGTCCCGAACTCAAAGGCACCTCATGATCGCTCCGCAACCCCCTGCCATCATTCTGCTCAGCGGTGGACTGGATTCCACCACCGTGTTGGCCATGGCCCAGGCCCAGGGTTTTGCCCTGTACGCCATGAGCTTTGATTATGGCCAGCGCCATGTGCAGGAACTGGAGCAGGCCCGTAAAATTGCCCGCCATTACCAGGTGCGGGCCCATTCCGTGGTGCGCATAGACTTGCGCGCCATTGGGGGTTCTGCCCTCACCGCCGATTGGGAGGTGCCCAAGGATCGACTCCTGGAGGGCAGCGAGGCGCAGATTCCCATCACCTATGTGCCGGCCAGAAACACGATTTTTCTGTCCTTTGCCCTGGCTTGGGCCGAGGTGCTCCAGGCCCGGGACATTTTCATCGGTGTCAACGCACTGGACTACAGCGGGTATCCCGACTGTCGCCCGGAATATATCCGCAGCTACGAGGCCATGGCCAATCTGGCCACCCGTGCCGGCGTTCAGGAGCACGCCACACTGCGCATCCACACCCCGCTGATCGACCTGACCAAGGCGCAAATCATTCGGGCAGGGCAGGCCCTGGGGGTGGATTATGCCCTCACCACCAGTTGCTACGACCCCAGCCCCGCAGGGGCGCCCTGCGGGCATTGCGATGCCTGCCAGCTGCGTGCCCGCGGTTTTGC
>DAIDKJ010000194.1 GCA_027450105.1 Ferrovum sp. | reverse complement strand
GTGGGCAAGAAGCCTCTTTCCTGTCGGGGGGTAAAATCTACATCCCTGTGCCGCAAAGCACCGGGTATGGCACCACGGCCATCACCCTGCAGGAAGAGCTCTTCGGGGTGGGCCTGAAATTTATGCCCACGGTGCTGGAAGGCGGAAAAATCAATCTGCGGGTTACCCCGGAGGTGTCCGAGCTCTCTTCCACAGGAACCACCTTTGGCTCGGGCGCTTCACAGACAGTCATCCCCACTATCACCACCCGACGCGCCTCCACCACGGTACAATTGAACGATGGGCAGAGTTTTGCCATTGGGGGGTTGATCAACAATAGCGTTACCGAAGCCATCAAGGCCTTTCCGGTACTGGGTGAAATTCCGATTCTGGGGGCCTTGTTTCGCAGCAGCGAATTCCAGAACAATCGCACCGAGCTGGTGTTTGTGATTACCCCGCATCTGGTCAAACCCTCCAACGGACCGTTACCCTTGCCCACCGATCAATTCAAGGAACCCACCCGAACCGAATTTCAATTGGGTGGAAAAATGGAGTCGACCACACCATGATTACTTCACGCCCTGTGCCGTCCTTTCTGGGCCCCTTGTTCCTGTTGCTTCTCAATGGCTGTGCCACGGATCGCTTTCAGGTGGAGCCTTCTTTTGGAGAGGCAGTGCAGGGCACGCTGACACAGCAGATCATCTATCCCCAGGGGGTTCCGGTGGCTGGTTGGCAGGGGTTGGATGGGGCCTCGGCCAAAGCGGTCATGGACCGCTATGTGGCCGCCTCGGTGTCGCCGCCAGCCCAAACCAGCAGCTTTTCTGTGGGCTTGGGCTCGGCCGGATCTTCCCCCATGACCGTCCCAGCCGCGCTGGGGACCACCCCTTGAATGGATTTGACCGGCTTGTATGAATGTTACCGTCTACTCCCAACATAAACCCCCTGAACTGCGCACGGTTCTGGCAGAGCACTGTGCGGCGGATCATCTGGTCTGGATGGAACAATCCTGTGAGAGAATCGACATCGATCATCCCGAGGTGGCGCAGTCCGAATTGCTGATCCTGGATTGTCCGGATGTGGAAACCCTGGATTGGTCTTCGGTGGAGTTGTTCAATCTGCGTCATCCCCAAGCCACAACCGCCCTGATATTGCCAGGAGACCTGGACCGCGTGCTGATGCAGGCCATGCGCGTGGGGGTGCGGGACGTGATCTTGCGGTCTCAAGTGGCGCAGGATCTGGTGGGGGTCATCGAGCGGGCGCATATCCGCCTGGCGGCCATTCACGGCATTCCCAGCATTGGCAAGATTTTCTCCTTCATTCCCTGCAAGGGTGGAAGCGGCACGTCCTATCTGGCCGCCAATCTGGCCTACGTCCTGGGCGAGTTGCATCACAAGAAAGTCCTCCTGCTGGATCTCGATCTGCAATTTTCGGATGCCTCCTTTTACATTACCGATGACAACAGCACGCGCAGCCTGGGGGATGTGATCCGCCGCACAGATCTGGATGGCCCCTCTCTGGAAAGTGCCTGTGTCAAGATCGGAAAAGGCACCTGGCTGTTGCGCGCACCCGCCAATCCCGAACAGGCCATCGGGGTCACCCCCGATCAACTGGACAATATTCTGACCGTGGCCACACAGCACTTCGAATTCGTATTTGTGGATCTGGAGCGCACCCTGGACCCGCTCTCTCTGCGCGTCATGGATCGCTCCGACATCATCTATCCCATCATGCAAACGGTGCTGCCTTTCGTTCGCGGTGCGCAACGCTTGCAACGCATGTTTCGCGCCCTGCATTATCCCGATACAAAAATCAGGATCGTGGCCAATCGTCAGGGAAAAACAGAGGATATTCCTCTCAAGAAAATCGAAGAGGCCTTGCAAACGTCCTTCTATTTGCAAATGCCCAATGATTTTGTCAACACCACAGCCTCGATCAACGCGGGCAAGCCACTGTATGAGATTGCGCCCAAGGGAGAACTCTCCCTGGCCCTGATCCATTGGGCGGATCAATTGGCTGGCAAGAGCACGGGCAGTGCACGGCAAATAACCGGGCACTTGCTGGGGCAGACCTTGCAGCGCTTTCTCAAGCGCGCAGCTTTTTCCTCATGATGTCATCCCCGATCCTTTGCCATGTCTTTGCGTGATCTGCTCAATACCGCAACACCCCAATTCGCTACGGAAGAAGCGCCTGAAGCTGACGCCGTCCGAACGGGCCTTGCATCGTCACAAAGTGCGGACACCCAGAAATTACGTACGGAGATTCATCAGGATCTGCTCAAAAAGTTTGATTTGTCCATCCTGGGGAAGATTACCGACGAGGAGTTGAAGCAGCGCATCGCCCTGTATATCGAGGATTATCTAAAAGAGCACGGGGTCGTGTTGGGCGAGCAGTCACATCACACCCTGATTGCCGAAATCCAGAATGAGGTCGTGGGTCTGGGCCCCCTGGAACCGCTTCTGTCGGACCCCACCATTTCGGATATTCTGGTCAACGGACCCTTTGTGGTCTACGTGGAGCGCCGCGGAAAGCTGGAACGCACCAAGGTGCGCTTTCAAAACGACATGCACCTGATGCGGATTATCGACAAAATCGTTTCGCGCATCGGTCGCCGTGTGGATGAGTCCAGTCCCATGGTGGATGCGCGTCTGGCCGATGGGTCGCGGGTCAACGCCATCGTTTCTCCCCTCGCCCTGGATGGTGCAGCATTATCCATCCGCAAGTTCTCCGCCCATCCCCTGCGCACAGAAGATTTGATCCGCTATGGCAGCATGACGCAGGATATGGCTTTTTTGCTGTCGGCCATGGTCAAGGCCAAAACGAATCTGCTCATCTCGGGTGGGACGGGAAGCGGCAAAACGACTCTACTCAATCTGTTATCCAGTTACATTCCGGAAGACGAGCGCATTGTGACCATCGAGGATGCTGCCGAACTGCGCTTGCAGCAACCCCA
>DAIDKJ010000193.1 GCA_027450105.1 Ferrovum sp. | reverse complement strand
CTCCACCGCTGTCTTCCCCAGGCTGACCGGTGAACAGGACGAGGACTACTCCATCCCATACTACAACGGATATCCCAGGGTCCCGGCAACCTATCTCGATGAATACGATTACATCAACGGTGCCTACTACAAGGTAGAGGAGGGACTCGGTGTTCCGCAAGCGCGCCAGAGCCTCGCGCTGTGCGCTTTCCGATTCCATTTCGGCATACTCGCCCGTGTGCAGTTCCACGGCCGAAGCGCCTGCAGCTTGCGCGGCATCGATCTGTAACTGGTCCGCATTGATGAACAGAGAGACCCGAATATCCAGACCCCCCAAAAACCGGCAAGCCTGACGGACCCGATCAAAATGGGTGATCACGTCCAGACCTCCTTCGGTGGTGACCTCCTGACGCCGTTCTGGAACCAGACAAGCGTCGTGTGGGCGAATCCGCGCGGCGATGGCCAGCATTTCATCGGTCACGGCCATTTCCAGATTCATGCGCGTCGTCAGGACCTCCCGCAGGATTTCCAGATCACGATCCTGAATGTGGCGCCGGTCTTCCCGCAAATGCAGGGTGATTGCATCTGCTCCCGCATATTCTGCCAGCAGCGCAGCTTGCACCGGGCTGGGGTAGCGCGTTCCACGCGCCTGCCGCAGGGTGGCAATATGGTCGATATTCACGCCGAGTTGAATCACAGCGAAGGTAACTCCTGTATGATGCGCCGGGTATGCAAATCCTGATGCCCCAGATGATGCGCCAGCAGCAGTCGCATCAACTGTTTGCTCTGGTTCAGGGTGAGGGGATCCCCATAACGGGATTCCGCCATGTCCAGCAAGGTCTTGCCGCTTAATTGTACCGCATGAACCTCTCCCTCCCGCAAGCGAACCGGACCGCGTTCCACCTCGAAACGATAATTGGCGCCCGGATCGATGGGTTTGTCACTGTCGGCTTCCCGTTTGAGTGGCACGGCGTATCCCAATTCGCGCAGCAAAGACACTTCGAAGGAACGCAGAACGGGCTCCAGCGCATCACCCTCGGACAGTTGCCGGATGGCCTGCGTGTAAATGTCGAACAGTCCTTCATGGGGGTCGTCGCGCACCACCAGTTTCAGGAGCAATTCATTGAGGTAAAAACCACAGAAAATGGCCCGCCCCTGCAACAAGGGGATTCCACCCTGCCACTCGGCGGATTTCAAGGTGCGTAGTTCCCCCTGACCAAACCAGCTCACTCCCAGGGGTTGAAAGGGCTGTAGCACACCGCGCAAGGCCGAGCGGGCCCGGCGCACGCCTTTGGCCACCACCGGAACCCGTCCATGCTGACGGGTAAACAACTCGATGATCTGACTGGTTTCGCGCCAGGCAATGGCATGGAGCACAAAGGCCTGGCCGGACTCCACCGGAGGGCGCTGGGCACTCATTCAAACATCAAACCCCAGTTGTTTGAGGGCACGGTCGTCATCTGCCCACCCTCCCTTCACTTTGACCCAGAGCGTGAGGTAGACCTTTCCCGCCACCAGTTTTTCAATGTTCTGTCGCGCCCGAGTGCCGATTTCCTTGAGTTTTTCGCCCTTGCGGCCAATCACCATGGCCTTTTGGTTGGCATGATCCACCACAATGGTGGCCTGAATGCGGTGCAGGCCGCCCTCTTGAACATAACTGTCAATCTGAACATTGGTGGCGTAGGGTAACTCCTCCCCCAGCAAACGAAACAATTGTTCGCGAATGAATTCGGCAGCCAAAAAACGCGTGTGACTATCCGTCAGATCGTCGGCATCAAACAGCCAGGGGCCTTCTGGTAAGCGTTGCGTGATGCCCTGCAGCAGGGCATCGAACTGGGTGTCATGATTGGCGCTCAAGGGAAAGATCTCGCTAAAGCGTGGGTTTTTTCCCAGTAACTCCAAAAACGGCAGCAACGTCGTCTTGGGTTTGACCCGGTCAATCTTGTTGATGACCAGAAGTGGCCGAATCTCTTGCGGAATGCAGTCCAATACCTGTTGGTCCGCACTGCCCCAGTGCAACGCCTCGATCACCAGTAACAGTACATCCACCTCCCGAAAGGTGGACAGTACCGAACGGTTCATGGCGCGATTGAGCGCATTCAAGTGACGGGTTTGATAGCCCGGCGTATCCACAAAGACGAATTGTGTCGGCCCATGAGTCAGGATCCCTTTGACACGCGCTCTGGTGGTTTGCGGCTTACGGGAAGTAATACTGATTTTTTGACCAATCAGATGATTGAGCAGGGTCGATTTGCCCACGTTGGGACGACCCACCAGCGCGATGGTGCCGCAGCGCATCGATGATGCTGCGTGCCCATCCGGCGCGGATACTGGTTGCTCTGGTTTAGTCACCGACATCGTCCCCTAACTGGCCCAAGACCTGTTGTGCCGCACGTTGCTCTGCCATGCGTCGACTTTTACCCTGGGCTTTGGCTTCCAGGGACGGTTGTGCCAGCTGACAGCGCACCAAAAAGGTCTGATCATGGGCCTCACCTCGGGTTTCCAGTAACTGATACTGCGGCAGCGGCAGGCGTCGTGCTTGCAACCATTCCTGCAGACGGCTCTTGGCATCCTTGGGAGCATCATCCAGAGCGGTTTGAGCGAGTAAGGGTTGCAGCAAATGCTGCACCAGTCGAGCAGCTGCCGGATAACCCCCGTCACAAAATACTGCCCCGATGATCGCTTCCACTGCGTCCGCCAAAATGGAAGAACGGGCAGCTCCTCCCTGGCGTTCTCCCGGGCCCAACTGCAGCAGAGGCATCAAATCCAGACGTTGGGCTACTTGCAGCAAGGCTTCCCGATTGACCAGCGCCGAACGCTGGCGGCTCAAAGCCCCTTCATCCTGCGGGGGCTGTTGCTCGATGCGCTGCTCGGGCAGGCCGAATTGCTCGCCTGGGGTGGCGTTGCGGCGCACAGCCGTCGCACCGAGGCGGCGGCGGCGGATCTCGACGCCCGCCGCAGCCGCGTGGAGCGCTTCGAGG
>DAIDKJ010000192.1 GCA_027450105.1 Ferrovum sp. | reverse complement strand
ATCGATGATGCACAACCCGTGCTGTTGATTACCGCCGATGCGGGGATGCGCGGGGGACGCAGCATTCCCTACAAGCCCCTGGTGGATGAAGCCTGTCGACTGGCAAACCAGCCGCCGCGACGGGTGTTGTTGGTCAACCGTGGATTGGACCCGGGGTTGACCTGGGTTGCGGAGCGGGATCTGGATTATGCACAGGCCATGCAGGCTGTGGGTACGCCGGAAGTCCCGGTGGAATGGGTGGAGTCCAGCCATCCGGCCTATATTTTGTATACCTCGGGCACGACAGGTAAACCCAAAGGGGTGCAGCGCGATACCGGGGGCTATGCCGTGGCCCTGACCACTTCGATGGAATATATCTACTGCGGAAAACCGGGCGAAGCCATGTTTACCACCTCGGATATCGGCTGGGTGGTGGGCCACTCCTATATTGTGTACGCTCCCTTATTGGCCGGCATGACCACCATCATGTACGAAGGTTTGCCAACCCGCCCGGATGGGGGAATCTGGTGGCAATTGGTGGAGCGCTATCGGGTGACGACGGTATTCAGTTCGCCCACGGCGATTCGGGTCCTCAAGAAACAAGACCCCAAGTTCCTGACCCAATACGACTTATCCACTCTGCGCTATTTGTTTTTGGCCGGCGAACCGCTGGATGAACCCACTGCGCGCTGGATTTCCGATGCCCTTCATGTGCCGGTAGTCGATAATTATTGGCAAACTGAAACGGGTTGGCCCATCCTGTCGGCCATGCCCGGAGTGGAGCCTACTGCTTGCAAGTTCGGTAGCCCCAGCTTTCCGGTGTATGGCTATAACGTCCAGTTGTTGGATGAAAATACCGGCCTGCCGGTAGCGGCGCAGCAAAAAGGGGTATTGGGCATCGTACCACCCTTGCCACCGGGATGTTTATCCACGGTGTGGGGCGACGACGCGCGTTTTGTCAGCACCTATTTTTCCTTGCTCAAGGACCGCCCGGTTTACTCCTCCTTCGACTGGGGGATTCGGGACGAGGAAGGCTATTATTTCATTCTGGGCCGAACGGACGATGTCATCAACGTAGCCGGGCATCGTCTGGGCACACGGGAAATCGAAGAGGCGGTGAGCAGCCACGCCAATGTGGCGGAAGTGGCAGTGGTGGGGATTGAAGACAAGCTCAAGGGACAAGTACCCATTGCCTTCGTGGTGCCCAAGAATGCCAGCCTGCTCACGGACGCAGCGGCCACCCAGAGCTTCGAAAAACAGGTTTTGGAGGCCGTGGACAGTCATTTGGGAGCCATCGCTCGTCCTGCCCGGGTGTACGTGGTGAGTTTGCTGCCCAAGACCCGCTCGGGGAAATTATTGCGTCGCAGTATTCAGGCCGTGGCCGAAGGGCGCGATCCTGGTGATTTGACGACCCTGGACGATGCCAGCGCGCTGGAGCAAATCCGCCAGGCGATCAAAGGCGCCGTGTAACGCCCAGTATCCTCATCATTGTCCATTGTCGTCATAAATCAGGGCGTCTGCTTCGATCTCCACCAGCATCTCGGGATCGATCAGACCCTTGACCTCCACCAGGGTGGTTGCGGGGCGAATTTCACCAAAAAACTGACCATGGGCCCGGGCAATTTTTTCCCATTGGTCGATTTGAGTTACAAACAGGCGCGTGCGCATGACATGCTTGAGTTGTGCGCCTGCGCGAGATAAGGCGGTTTCCAGGTTTTTCAGGGCCTGCAAGGTTTGTGCTTCCGGGTCTTGTGGCCCGACGAGTTTGCCATCGGCCCCCGTACCGGTGGTGCCGGAAACGGCCACATGGGCTCCAATCTTGACGGCACGGGAATAACCGATGATGGGCTCCCAGGTGGAACCGCTGGAAATATTTTCGCGTTTCATGAAAAAGCCCTCTGGCAATGAGTAAACCCGGGATTATACTGTCGTCTCATGGAGTTCACAGAAAAATCCCGTATCCGCCGCGCGGTACTCAAACGCCGAGATGCCATGGCCGTTGCCCAAAGGCAACAGCGTAGCCAGGCCTTATGTGCGCGCCTGCTGGCCCTGGACCAGTGGCATGCGGCCCGTGTCATTCTGGCAACGGTCGCCATGGGTTCCGAACCCGTCACGGATGTACTGCTGCACGCAGCCCTCGAGCAAGGCAAAACCCTGGTTTTGCCACGGGTGCAACGGGCAGAAAAAACCCTCGGATTGTATGCCGTGCAAAACCTCTCTGAGGATCTTCTGCCCGGGGTGTGGGGGATTCTGGAACCCGATCCACAACGCTGCCCGCAGATCCCTTTGTCACAAGTGGAGCTGATTGTGGTTCCCGGAGTGGCCTTCGACCGGACGGGAGCGCGCTTAGGCTATGGGGCCGGGTATTACGATCGTTTGCTGGCTTGCCAGGAGTGCACTGCGTTTACCGTAGCCATGGCGTTTGAGGAACAATTGCTCCCCCAGATCCCCATGGAGGATCATGATCAACGGGTACAATTGCTGCTGACCGACAATGTGCAGAATGCAGGAACTCATGGGGATCAAAGCGGAGACATATGACAGAGCCCTCACAACACACCATGCGTCGTAAATCTTTCAAGGGGCTGTGGCTGCATGGATTCCATCGCATCGATTACAGCGAATGGGGAGACCCTCACAATCCCAGGGTGTTGATCTGCGTGCATGGGTTGACGCGCAATGGACGCGATTTTGATGCCCTGGCCCGGCATCTGTGCGCGGACTATCGCGTGTTTTGCCCCGATGTGGTGGGACGCGGGACCAGCGAGTGGCTCTCCCAGAAAACCGACTACGGTTATCCGCTCTACTTGTCTGATATGGCTGCGCTCATTGCTCGCAGTGGAGCTCAAAGCGTCGATTGGGTGGGAACCTCCATGGGGGGCATCATTGGCATGATGCTGGCAGCCCAACCGGGTTCCCCCATTCGCAAACTGGTGCTCAATGATGTGGGCAGTATCGTCTCCGCCGCTGGATTGCAGCGTTT
>DAIDKJ010000191.1 GCA_027450105.1 Ferrovum sp. | reverse complement strand
CCTCTCCCACCTTGCGGGCCATGGCATCCACCCCCTTATGGTAGAGCGCGGCCACATAAGAGCTTTCCGGGCTCGCACCTTTGCGCCCCAGAAGCGTTTGGTCCAGTCGTTGCAGAATATCGGTCGAACTAGTCATGGTCTTTTTGTGTTGCATAAATGGTTTGTGGGTCTTTGATGACCGGGTCTACTTCCACCCAGTCATCTTGCACCAAACGCCTGAAAAAACAATGGGCACGCCCCGTATGGCAAGCAATCCCACCTGCTTGATGAACTTGCAGCAACAGCACATCCCCGTCACAATCCAGCCGGATTTCCTGGACGTGCTGGCCATGTCCCGATTCTTCCCCCTTCACCCACAAACGTCCCCGGGAGCGAGACCAGTAAGTTGCTTGCCCCGTTTGCCTGGTCATGCTGAGGGCCTCCCGATTCATCCAGGCCATCATCAAGATCTGGCCTGTGCTTGCCTCCTGGGCAATGGCTGGCACCAAACCCTGTTCATCCCATTTCACCAAGTCTAGCCAGTGCGTCATCATAGCCGAACCTCGATCCCTTGCGCGCACATCAAATCCTTGGCCTGGCGCACCGTATATTCTCCATAGTGAAAAATACTGGCGGCCAGAACAGCATCCGCTCCGCCCTGGATGATGCCATCGCATAGATGCTGCAAGGTTCCCACGCCTCCGCTGGCAATGACTGGTACGCCCACGGCATCCGTCACCGCACGCGTCAACGCCAAATCAAAGCCTTCCCGAGTGCCGTCACGATCCATGCTGGTCAGCAGAATCTCGCCCGCCCCCAACTCCGCACAGCGCACCGCCCAGGCCACGGCATCCAACCCCGTGGCATTTCGCCCGCCATGGGTAAACACCTCCCAGCCCGAAACAGTCGCAGAACGCTTGGCATCGATGGCCACCACAATACATTGTGACCCAAAATGCTGGGCGGCTTCCGCCACCAATTCGGGGCGATTGACCGCTGCCGTATTGATGCTGATCTTGTCGGCCCCCGCATTCAGCAAACGCCGGACATCCTTCACTTCGCGCACCCCCCCTCCCACGGTCAGCGGGATAAAAACCTGTGCCGAAACCGCCTCGATGATGGGTAAAATCAAATCACGGCCATCAGAACTGGCAGTGATGTCCAGAAACGTGACCTCGTCAGCGCCTTGTTCGTCATAACGACGCGCCACTTCCACCGGGTCGCCGGCATCACGCAATCCCACAAAATTGATCCCTTTGACCACACGTCCGGCATTTACGTCCAGACAAGGAATGATGCGCTTGGCCAGCCCCATGTTCAGGCACCAGCGTTTCGTTCGGCCGACAACTTGAGCGCCAGTTGATTGGCCTCGGCAAAGTTGAGGGTCCCTTCGTAGATGGCGCGGCCTGTGATGGCCCCCAGGATGCCTTCATCCTGGGCAGCACACAGCGCCCGGATATCTTCCAACCCATTGATTCCCCCGCTGGCAATGACAGGAACCGTCAATGCCCGCGCCAAAGCCACAGTAGCCTCGATATTCACTCCCACCATCATGCCATCCCGGCCGATATCCGTATAAATGACGGCTTCCACCCCGTAGCCCTGAAAACGCCGTGCCAAATCGATCACCTCGTGACCCGTGAGTTTGGACCAACCATCCACCGCCACTTTTCCCTCTCTGGCATCCAAGCCCACCATGATATGCCCGGGAAACGCATCACACGCTTCATGCAAAAAACCCGGGTTTTTTACGGCGGCGGTGCCGATGATAACTTCCGATACGCCGCTATCCAGATAGCGTTCGATGATATCCAGCGTGCGAATCCCTCCCCCCAATTGAATGGGAATGGCGCCGTTGATCTCGTCGACAATCTCTTGCATGGCGCGCTCGTTCACTGGTTTTCCAGAAAAAGCACCATTCAGATCCACCAAGTGAATCCGCTGCGCACCCTGATTCAGCCAATGTCGAGCCATTTGCGCAGGGTCTTCCGAAAACACGGTCGCTTCTTCCATCAGCCCTTGGCGCAGACGCACACAACGACCATCCTTGAGATCAATAGCGGGAATCAACATCATGATGGGAATACCTAAGGGTTCCAATGAACAAAATTAGCCAATAGCGCCAGCCCGGAGGCGGCACTCTTTTCTGGGTGAAATTGAACCGCAAACAGATTGTCCTGTGCCACAGCACAGGTAAAGACAAAAGGGTAGCGACTGGTCGCAACGGCCAGCTGTGAGACATGTTCCTGCACAAAGTAGCTATGCACAAAATAAAATCGGGTTCCACTGGGAATCCCTCGCCACAGCACATGCTCCTGACAGGGCTCTACTTCATTCCAGCCCATGTGCGGAACCTTCAATCGGGTACCATCCGGAGCAAACATTTGCTGTGCCGGAAAACGGCGAACTTGTCCAGATAGCAGGCCCAGCCCGGCACAGGGCCCTTCTTCCGAAGCGTCGAATAACATCTGCAAGCCAATGCACAAACCCAGAAAGGGTTTGTTGCGCGCTGCTTCCAGGAGGGGTTCGCGCAAGTGATGCTGCTCGAGGGCGCGCATACAATCGGGCATGGCCCCTTGTCCCGGGAAGACCACTCGCTGCGCACGGCGAATCTGGTCCGGGTCGGCCGTAATCATGACCTGGTCCTGGGGCGCCACAACCTCTAAGGCCTTGGCTACAGAACGCAAGTTTCCCATGCCGTAGTCCACAACGGCGATCAGTGCCACGCGCACCCCCAATCTGTCACAGCGATCCTTTGGTGGAGGGCATCCTGTCGCTTGCGCGAGGATCGCGTTCAACCGCGGCGCGCAACGCCCTGCCAAAAGCCTTGAAGACGGTTTCGGCCTGGTGATGCGCATTGCGCCCCTTGAGATTGTCTACATGCACCGTGATACCTGCATGATTGACGAACCCCTGAAAAAATTCCTGCAGCAAATCCACGTCGAAATCACCAATGCGTGCCCGGGTAAAGGGCACTTGAAAATACAAGCCCGGACGTCCCGACAAATCCACTACCACACGCGTCAGTGATTCGTCCAGAGGAATGCAGGCATGGCCATAGCGCACCAGACCCTTTTTATCCCCTA
>DAIDKJ010000190.1 GCA_027450105.1 Ferrovum sp. | reverse complement strand
TTAAATTTATCGTTTTTCAAGGAGATAACATGGAACACCTGCTAGGCAGCACGGCCATCGCCGTTGCAATTTTGATCGGTTGTGGCGCTCTGGGTACCGCAATCGGTTTTGGTATCCTCGGTGGCCGGTTTCTGGAAGGCGCCGCACGTCAACCGGAAATGATTCCCACGCTGCAAGTCAAGATGTTCATCGTGGCTGGTTTGCTGGATGCTGTGACCATGATCGGTGTGGGTATTGGACTGTTCATGTTGTTTGCAAACCCGTTCGTTCCGATGTTGAAGGGCTGATTGGCCAACTGCGACCTGAGGAGTTAAGGCATGGATATTAATGCCACATTATTGGGTCAAGCCGTTACCTTTGCGATTCTGATCTGGTTCACCATGAAGTTTGTTTGGCCTCCTCTGGTGGCCGCCTTGGATGAACGAGCACGCAAAGTTGCTGACGGTCTGGCTGCTGCCGAACGGGCCAAGCAGGATTTGGCCAAAGCGGAAATGCTATCTACCGACGCATTGAACAAAGCCAAAGGCGAAGCCGTGGAAATCATTGCCTTGTCCGAAAAGCGTGCCTCCGAAATCATCCATCAGGCGCGACAAGAGGCCTTGGTGGAGGCTGAACGGGTCAAGACACAAGCCAAGGCGGAAGTGGATCTGGAAATCACCAAAGCGCGCGAAGCATTGCGCGATCAGGTGGCGGATCTGGCCGTGGCAGGTGCGGAAAAAATTCTGCGCCGGGAAATCAATGCCCAAGCCCATTCCGAATTGCTGGTTGCGATTCGCGCAGAACTTTAAGGATGGACCATGGCTGAAATCTCGACCTTGGCAAGACCGTACGCGGAAGCCATTTTCAAGCTGGCGCTGGAAGAAAACGATACGGCCGGCTGGACAGACCAGTTGCAGGGGTTGGCTGCAGTGGCGCAGGACCCGGCAATGGTGCAACTGGTAGGCAATCCCAAGCTGGACAAGACCCAGTTGGTCACCCTGTTTACGGATGTCCTGCAAGGACACTTGTCTTCTGAAGGGCAGCAGTTGCTGCAACTACTGGTGCATAACCACCGTGTGGAAGTACTCCCTGCCATTCGGGATCAGTATGCGCAATTGCTACATGACCACGTGGGGCAACTAGATGCCCATATCGAGTCAGCCTTCCAGATGACGAGCCATGAGGTACAAGCCCTGGTACAACAGATGGAGTCCCGCTTTGGCAAAAAGGTCAATCCCGAAGTGACCGTCAACGACGCGTTGATTGGTGGTGTCCGGATCACGGTGGGAGATGTGGTGATCGACAGTTCGGTGCGTGCCCGGTTGGCACAAATGGCAGTCGCCCTAAAACGTTAAGCAGGTTTGTCGCAGGATGCGACGGCCAGTCAGGAGAACATCATGCAGTTGAATCCATCGGAAATTAGCGAACTGATCAAGGCGAAGATCCAAAATCTTCCCGTGACGGCAGAAGCGCGCACCCAGGGGACCGTCGTCTCTGTGACGGACGGAATTGTGCGTATTCACGGCCTGACGGACGTGATGCAAGGTGAAATGCTGGAGTTTCCTCAAAACACGTTTGGTCTGGCCCTCAACCTGGAGCGTGACTCGGTGGGTGCGGTGATTTTGGGCGAATACGAACATATTACCGAAGGCGATACGGTCACCTGCACCGGGCGAATTCTGGAAGTACCCGTGGGTCCGGAGTTGATCGGCCGGGTCGTGGATGCATTGGGAAAGCCCATCGACGGGAAAGGCCCCATTGCTGCCAAACAATCTTCACCCATCGAAAAAATTGCGCCCGGGGTTATTTGGCGCAAGTCGGTGACACAACCGGTGCAAACAGGACTGAAGTCTATCGATTCCATGGTTCCTGTAGGGCGCGGACAGCGCGAATTGATCATTGGTGACCGCCAAACGGGTAAAACAGCCGTGGCTGTGGACACCATCATCAATCAGAAGGGTCAGAACATGACCTGTATCTACGTGGCCATCGGGCAAAAAGCCTCCTCAGTGGTCAACGTGGTTCGGAAACTGGAAGAGCATGGCGCCATGGAATATACCATCGTCGTTGCAGCCACCGCCTCCGATTCTGCAGCCATGCAATTCATTGCGCCATATTCCGGCTGCTCCATGGGCGAGTATTTCCGCGATCGGGGTCAGGATGCCCTGATCATTTACGATGACTTGACCAAGCAAGCGTGGGCTTACCGTCAAATTTCCCTGTTACTGCGGCGTCCTCCCGGACGCGAAGCATACCCAGGGGACGTCTTCTATCTGCATTCACGCCTGCTGGAACGTGCGGCGCGGGTCAATGAGGAATATGTGGAGCGGGAAACCAAAGGGGAGGTCAAAGGACAAACGGGTTCCTTGACGGCCTTGCCAATTATCGAGACCCAGGCCGGGGACGTGACGGCATTCGTTCCCACCAACGTGATTTCCATTACGGACGGACAGATCTTTCTGGAAACCGACTTGTTCAACGCGGGCATCCGCCCCGCCATCAATGCCGGGATTTCCGTATCCCGCGTGGGTGGTGCCGCGCAAACCAAGGTCATCAAAAAATTGGGCGGCGGGATTCGCCTGGCCCTGGCGCAGTACCGGGAGCTGGCAGCCTTTGCTCAATTTGCCTCGGATCTGGACGAAGCCACACGCAAACAGCTGGAGCGCGGTCGCATGGTGACCGAGCTGATGAAGCAAGCCCAGTATGCCACCTTGTCGGTTGCGGAAATGGCAGTGACCTTGTATTCGGTCAACAAAGGCCACTATGACGAGGTGGAAGTCAAACGGGCGCTTGCCTTCGAGGCGGGTCTGCGTGCTTTCCTCAAAACCAAATACACGGCCTTGATGGAAAAGATTGCAGCTACCAATGACATGGATAGTGAAGCGGAAAAGACCTTGGAAACGGCGATTGCAGATTTCAAGAAAACAGGCGTCTATTGATCTTTCATCGGAACGCGGAGTAACTCATGGCTGGTTCAAAAGAAATCCGGATGAAGATCAAGAGCGTGCAAAACACGCGCAAGATCACCAAGGCAATGGAAATGGTGGCGGCCAGCAAAATGCGCAAAGCACAAGAGCGCATGCGTGCTTCAC
>DAIDKJ010000189.1 GCA_027450105.1 Ferrovum sp. | reverse complement strand
GTCGCTGGGAGAGACCCCCTTGGACTGCATGGCCTGGGGGTCCAGATCGATCTGGATCTGGCGCACTTTGCCCCCATAGGGGGAGGGAATGGCCGTACCCTCCACGGTAGCCAGTTGCGGACGGATGAAATTTTGCCCCAAGTCAAACAGTTTGGCTTCGGTCAGACTCCTGCTGGACAGGGCCAACTGCAGGATGGGTACAGTGGCGGCGTTGTAATTCAGGATGAGCGGGGGAGTGATGCCGGGCGGCAATTGCTTGAGAATGGTTTGCGAGATGGAGGTGACCTGCGCCGTGGCAGTGCGAATATCCACCGTCGGCTGGAAAAAAATCTTGACAATGCCATAGCCGGGCAAGGATTGAGATTCGATATGTTCGATGTCGTTGACCGTGGAGCTGAGGTAGCGCTCGTAGGCATAGACCACCCGCCCGGCCATATCTTCGGGCTGCATGCCCGTGTAGGACCACACCGCACTGATGACTGGAATGCGGATGTCGGGAAAAATATCCACGGGGGTGCGCAGGATGGAAAGGATCCCGAACATCAAAATCAACAGCGCGAAAACGATGAACGTGAGGGGACGGCTCAAGGCCAGCCGAACTATCCCTGACATCATGAAGGCATTCCTCTTTTCATCATTTGCATAGACCCACTCTAATCAGACCGCGCATTTTGCCATTGTTCCTGTGCAATAGGTTGTAACCAATTGTAGTGTGCGCTGCAGCAAACCCCTCCCGATCACTGCCACCAGCGCCCTCAGGCGGATGCGAACAATCGGGCCAAGGCTTCCCCGGGATCTGGTTGGCGCATGAAGGCTTCCCCCACCAAAAAGGCATGCACCCCTGCCTGCCGCAAGCATTGGACATCTTCCGGCGTGGCAATGCCACTTTCTGTGACCAGAATTCGATCGGGTGGTACCTGAGAGCGTAAAGCCAACGTAACCTCCAGGCTGGTTTGAAAGCTGCGCAGATTACGGTTGTTGATACCGATCAGTGGGGTTTGCAAGTGCAAGGCCTGCTCCAACTCCTGCGCATCGTGCACCTCCACCAGCACAGCCAGCCCCCAAGTGCGTGCCAATTGCTCCAACTCCTGTAGCCGTGCGGCGTCCAGAGCCGCCACAATGAGCAAAATGGCATCTGCCCCCAGGGCACGGGCCTGCACCACCTGATAGGGATCCACCACGAAATCCTTGCGCAACACAGGCAATCCACAAGCCGCACGGGCCTGTTGCAAATCCTGATCGGAGCCCTGAAAGTACTGGCGATCGGTCAAAACCGACAGGCAGGCCGCACCTTGCCGGGCATACTGCTCGGCAATCCGGGCAGGATGAAAATCGGTGCATAACACCCCCTTGCTGGGGCTGGCCTGCTTGATTTCGGCAATGACCGCCGGGAGCCCCTGCTGCAGGCGTGCGCGCAGGCTGTGAACAAACGGGCGCACAGGAGAGGCCTGCCGGGCCAGGCGCTCCATCTGGGAAAAGGATTGTTGTTCCTGCGCCAACGCTACTTCTTCGCGTTTGGTGTGCAGAATTTTCTTCAGAATGTCACTCATGCGTGCTCCCAGGCAACCAAATCTGCCAGACGTTGCCGCGCTTTTCCAGAGGCAATGGTGTCACGGGCCAGATCCATGCCCTCCTGGATATGCCTGGCCAAACCCGCCACATACAGTGCCGCCCCGGCATTGAGCACCACGATATCCCGGGCCGCTCCCGCCTGGTTGTCCAGTACCCGTTCCAGCAGCACCCGGGACTCCTGTACACTTTTTACCAGCAACTCATTGAGGGCCCGAGGCTTGATGCCAAACTCGGCCGGCTCCAGCATGTATTCCCGGATCGAGCCCTCCTTGAGCTCGGCCACATGAGTGGGGCCAGACAAGGTGATTTCATCCAGCCCGTCACTGCCGTGTACCACCAACGCATGACGGCTGCCCAATTGTTGCAGTACACCGGCTAACGTGCCGGTCAGATGGGGGCTGAACACACCCAACAACTGATTGGGCGCGGCTGCCGGATTGGTGAGCGGACCCAGCAGGTTGAAAAGCGTCCGGATCCCCAGTTCGCGCCGCACGGCAACCGTGTGACGCATGGCGGTATGGTGGTTTGGAGCAAACATGAAGCCCAGTCCAAAGCGGCGCAAAGCTTCTTCGATACGTGCCAGTGGTTGTTCGGTCACGGCAATTCCCAAAGACTCCAGCACATCGGCACTGCCGCTGGTGGAAGAAACCGAACGCCCTCCGTGTTTGGCCACATGGGCGCCGGCTGCCGCTGCCACAAAAGCAGCCGTGGTGGAGATATTGAAGGTATGCAGACCATCGCCACCGGTTCCGCAGGTATCCACCACATGCTCCAGGCCCGTGGTATCCACGCGCACCGACAGCTCCCGCATGACCTCGGCCGCTGCCGCCAGCTCCACCACGGTTTCACCCTTGGCGCGCAGGGCCGTGACAAGGCCTGCCGTCTGTATGGGCGTGGTGGCCCCGGTCATGATGCTATGCATGAGTGACAGCATTTGCTCCCGCGACAGATCATTGCGCGCCAGCAATGCATTCAGGGCATCCCGTGGATTCACGCCTCAACCTCACGAATTTCGAAATCATGGGTCAGCTGCGCCGTCTTGGAGAGCATGATACTGGCCGAGCAATATTTTTCTGCCGAGAGCTTGATGGCCCGCTCTACCTGTTCCGGTTTGAGATGACGGCCCGTGACCACATAGTGAAAGTGAATCCGGGTGAACACCTTGGGGTCCGTTTCAGCCCGCTGGGCCTCCAGCTCCACCACGCAGTCCACAATATCGGCCCGTGCCCGCTGCAGAATGAGAACCACATCAAAGGCGGTACAGCCACCCGCGCCCATGAGCAATGCTTCCATGGGACGCACCCCCAGATTGCGGCCCCCAACCTCGGGAGCCCCATCCATCAGGAACGTATGCCCACTTCCGCTTTCTCCCAAAAAACTCATGCCTTCTACCCATTTAACCCGTGCTTTCATCGCCTCACCCCAATATCCCGTCGATTGATCAAGTCCCTTCCAGGCATGTCGCCATTCCCCGGTTCACAACTGCTCAAGATACAAGATTCTATCCTCGGCCGACAACCATTGCAGCGTTCCCTCTT
>DAIDKJ010000188.1 GCA_027450105.1 Ferrovum sp. | reverse complement strand
AGGCCCAATCCCGTGCCGACAAACTCAGCGGTTTACTGGTTCAAGTCACCCAAAAAGCCGGCGTGGATGGCAGACTGTTTGGCTCTGTCACCAATCACGACATCGTGGATGCCTTGCTTGCCCAGGGGTTTGACGTGCATAAATCCGAGGTGCGCATGCCCAATGGGCCGCTCAAAATGGTGGGCGATCACCCCGTCACCCTGGCCCTGCATAGCGACATTACGGTAGAGATCACCGTTTCGGTGTTGGGGGAGCATTAATCTCTCCCCTTCCCTCTGATATCCCGCTTGTGCGCATCCTTTTTCCACTCGCTCCCCCATGAACGATGCCGCAATGGATGCCTTGCGTGTTCCGCCTCATAGCATCGAGGCGGAACAAGCTGTTTTGGGGGGGCTGCTGCTCGACAATCACGCCTGGGACCGCATGGGAGACCAGGTGGGAGAAGCCGACTTCTACCGCGAAGATCATCGCAAAATTTACCGCGCCATCCTGGCGCTGTTTGATCGCTCCCATCCAGCCGACGTCCTGACGGTCACCGAAGAACTGGCCCTGCGTGGCGATCTGGAAGGCGTGGGGGGAATGGCCTATGTGGGTGCCCTGGCCCACAACACCCCCAGTGCCGCCAACATTCGTCGCTATGCCGAAATCGTCCGGGAGCGCGCCTTGATCCGCTCCCTGGTTCAGGTCGGCACCGAAATCACCGAGAGCGGCTACAATCCCTCCGGCCGCGAGGCTCGAACGCTACTGGACGAGGCCGAAGCCAAAATTTTTCGCATCGCCGAGCGGGGCGCTCGTTCCACCCAAGGGTTTCGTCCTCTTAGCGATCCCCTTGGGGAAGTCGTCAATCGAATCGACGAACTCTATCGGGCGGGGAATCATGATCCGGTCACGGGCGTTCCCACGGGGTTTGTGGACCTGGACAAGATGACCTCGGGACTGCAACAGGGGGATCTCATCATCGTTGCAGGCCGGCCTTCCATGGGCAAAACAGCCTTCGCCTTGAATATTGCCAGCCACATCGGGGTGGACACCCGTCTGCCGGTGGCCATTTTCAGCATGGAAATGTCCTCCGAACAGCTCGCCATGCGCCTGTTGGGCGCCCATGGTCGACTCAACCAGCAGGATTTGCGCACTGGCACCTTGAAGGCTGAAGACTTCAGCCGTCTCACCAAGGCCATGGGTGAGCTCAGTGACGTCAAAATCTTTATCGATGAATCGGCAGCCCTCAACCCCCTGGATTTGCGGGCCCGCGCCCGGCGCCTGTATCAGCAACAAGGGGCACTGGGCTTGATCGTGGTGGATTACCTGCAATTGATGAGTGCCGCCACAGGGGGCGAAAACCGGGCCACGGAAATATCCGAAATTTCCCGCTCGCTCAAATCCCTGGCCAAGGAACTGCATGTGCCCGTGGTAGCCTTGTCCCAGCTCAACCGCAGCCTGGAACAACGCCCCAACAAGCGCCCGGTCATGTCCGACTTGCGCGAATCGGGCGCCATCGAGCAAGACGCGGATGTCATCCTGTTCATCTATCGCGAAGAGGTCTACAACAAGGACACGCCCGACAAGGGAATTGCCGAAATCATCATCGGCAAGCAGCGTAACGGCCCCATCGGAACGGTTCAACTGACTTTTTTGGGTCATTACACCCGATTTGAAAACTTTGCCGGCCCTCCCAGCTTTCAGTCCCATGATTATTGATCGTTTCTGCATCGGATCGTGACCCGCGCCAAAACGCTCTATCTGTGTACCTCCTGTGGTGGGCAAAGCACCAAGTGGCAGGGACAATGCCCCCATTGCCAAAGCTGGAACACCCTTCAGGAATCTGCTGCAACCCCAAAGGGTGCAACACGCGCCCTGGCGCTAAACGACGTTCAGCCAGTACAGTTGCTGGGCGAGGTGGCCGCCACCACCGTACAACGCACCAGCTCTGGTTTACTCGAATTTGACCGCGTTCTGGGAGGCGGATTCGTTCCCGGTGGAGTGGTGCTGTTGGGCGGTGATCCCGGCATCGGAAAATCCACGCTTTTGTTGCAGGCGCTCTCAAAAGTCAGTCAGTTACACGCTGTTCTGTATGTAACCGGTGAAGAATCCGCGCAACAGGTGGCCGCGCGCGCCCAGCGTTTGAACGTGGACTACGCCCAGGTTGCCCTGTTGGCGGAAATCCGTCTGCAAAGCATCCAACAAGTCATCGAGCAACGGCGTCCGGCATTGGTGGTCATCGATTCGATTCAAACGCTTTATAGCGACGATCTGGAATCCGCGCCGGGCTCGGTGTCCCAGGTGCGCGAATGTGCAGCCCAGTTGACCCGCATTGCAAAGACCCAGGGGCCGGTGGTGGTGTTGGTAGGCCATGTCACCAAGGAAGGCACCCTGGCCGGCCCCCGGGTACTGGAACACATGGTGGACACCGTCCTGTATTTTGAAGGCGATGGCAGCTCCAATTTTCGCCTGGTACGCGCCGTCAAAAACCGCTATGGCGCAGTCAATGAACTGGGTGTCTTTGCCATGACGGAAAGCGGCTTGCGCGAAGTCAGCAACCCTTCGGCATTATTTTTGTCCCACGGGAATACGCCTGTACCCGGTTCCTGCATTACGGTCACCCTGGAAGGATCGCGCCCCTTGGCGGTAGAAATTCAGGCCCTGCTCGATGCGGCGCAGTCGGGCCATCCACGCCGACTCAGTGTCGGTCTGGACCAAAACCGGCTGGCGCTGCTGTTGGCGGTCCTGCACCGGCACGCGGACATCTCCTGCGCCGACCAGGATGTCTTCATCAATGCCGTCTCGGGCATCCGTATTGCAGAACCAGCGGCCGATCTGGCCGTGCTACTGGCCGTGGTCTCCAGTTTGCGCGCCCGGCCTTTACCCCAGGGTTGGATCATCTTTGGAGAAATTGGCTTGGCCGGCGAAATCCGTCCCGTACAGCGCGGACAGGAACGTTTGCGGGAAGCCGCCAAACTCGGGTTTACCCATGCCCTGATCCCCAAGGGGAATCTGCCGCGTCAGCCCTTGGAGGGGATTACCGTGCAGGGCGTGGACCGGGTGGCACAAGCCGTGGCCCACGCTTTTGAAGCGTCCACTGGCCGCACCAATGCTCAGGGATGAATGATTTCGCCACTATGGCCAGCGCTTTC
>DAIDKJ010000187.1 GCA_027450105.1 Ferrovum sp. | reverse complement strand
ACGCTTGGCGCTGGACGACCCCGGACGAGTGCAATCCCTGACCCTCATCAGTAGTGCGGGCTTTGGCCCCGAGATCGATCAAGGCTACATTCAAGGCTTCATTCAGGCGCGCTCACGGCGCGAGTTGAAACCCGTGCTGGAACGCTTGTTTGCCAATCAGGACCTGGTTTCACGGGCCATGGTGGATAACGTGCTCAAGTACAAGCGTCTGGATGGGGTGGATGCGCTCTTGGCCCAATTGGGAGAAGCCTTGTTTCCCCAGGGGGTGCAGCAGGACCAACCGGGGTTGGCCTTGGCTGGCACGAGCCACCCCCTGCTGGTGCTCTGGGGACGGGAGGACCGGGTCATTCCCGTGACTCACGCCTCCCATGCGCCGCCTCGGGCCCGGGTAAAAATCTTCGAGCACACCGGGCACATGGCGCAAATGGAACAGGCGGCCGAGGTCAATCGCCTGATTCTGGAGCATCTGGCGTCTTGAGGGAGGAAGTACCGAAGCTGGAGATTGTGCCCCTGCCCCTGGCGCAGCCTCCCGATGAGCTGGTGTGGTTGCAACAAGCCCTGGAGGGCCGGGTGCGGGCGGTGCTGTGGCGCTCCCAACCGGCCCTGGTGGTGCCCGTGTCTTATCAGGTGCACGAACGCCTGCCAGCAGTGAGTGCGGACTTTGGCCTGCAGGGCTGGCCAGTTTGGGTGCGACGCTCGGGAGGCGGAGTAGTGCCCCTGGATCCAGGGGTACTCAACCTGACTCTGGCCTATCCGGCGCAGGGTCCTGGGCAAGGCGGCATGGAGCGGGTGTACGCCACCTTGTGTACGGTGCTGGCACGGGTCTTGGACCGCCTGGGAATCCACGCGCGGCCTCTGGCCGTGGCAGGCAGCTACTGTGATGGGCGCTTTAACCTGGCGGTGGAACAAGAGGGCGTTCCTTGCAAGCTGGCGGGAACGGCCCAGTATTGGCGCCATGGCGGGGGGCGGGATGCCGTGCTGGCCCATGCCACCTTGCTGGTGGATACGGATGTGGCGCACCTGACCGCCCAGGCCAACGCCTTCGAAGCGGCCTTGGGCAGCCCACGACGGTACCGGGCTGCGGCCATGACCCAGGTGGCGCACCTGTGGCAGGCGTCCCCTTCCCAACGGGCAGCAGCGGATGGCCCCTTGCAACGCACCATCCAGGCGTTTGTGGCCGAGGCCCGGACCGAGGCATTCTGGACAGCCTTGCGCGATGCGCGCCACCTGCCAAGCTGATACTCCTGTGGCTCTTTTTTGCCCGACACCTTGCGCAATGATCGCCATCTGCCAGGCCTCGACGCTGCGCCGCTGCCAGAACATGGCCGCGCCCTCCAGGATCAGGCCACGCAGGAGCGTTCGATCAGTCGCAACCGGTATCGGAAGCGGCCGCTACACTACCAGAGACCTGAGGCGCAGAGAAATCAGGTGCCGCGACTGGCGCGAGGTAATACTTGATACAGCCAGGTTTCGCTGAGGGTGGTGCTGGCGTGGCGCAAAAACAGGCGCACGTCCACGGCCTGTATTGCCGGGATGGTGTAATCGAACACCACGCGCCAATGCTCGGGGTTGCCGTCGGGCACAGGCTCCACATACACCCCGGTAAACTGCCCTTGGGCTGCGCTCAAAACGGGCTCCGGGCGTACTCCGGCCGGTAACTGAGCGAGCCTGGGGCCGCTGAATTCCACCACGTATTTTTCCACCTCCTCGGGGCGGGGCGGACCTGCTTCGCCGCCACGTCCCAGACGGGTGGCCACACAGCGTGCCAGTTCGTGGGTGTAGGGAGCACGCGTTTGCCAGTACAGGCGGTAATTGAGCGCCAGGCTGGCCCCTGCCCGGGCCGGCGTGGCGGGTAGCCAGAAGGCCACCACATTGTCATAAATTTCTTCCTTGGTGGGGATTTCCACCAGGCAGACCTGGCCCTCTCCCCAGTCTTCCAGCGGCTCTACCCACAGGGCCGGACGCCGTTCATAATGAATGCCATCCAGATATTCTTCGAAGCGGCGCTCCCGTTGCATCAGCCCAAATCCCTTGGGATGGTGGTCTGCAAAGTGCGAGGTCAGCACCTGGGCGGGGTTGTTCAGCGGCCGCCACAGATGTTCTCCCGCGCCGGTCCAGAGCGCCAGTCCGTCCGAATCATGCACCTCGGGACGCCAATCCATGGCGCGCGGGCGGTCCGCCTTGGCATACCAGTACATGGAGGTCATGGGGGCCAGGCCCAGTTGGGCAATGTCGCGACGCAAAAACAGACGGGCCTGCACGTGCATCAACACGGCGGCATCCCGGGTCAGGGTAAAGCAATAGGCCCCTGTCAGGCTGGCACTTTCCAGCAGGGCATAGATGCGCAGGGAATGGCTGTCCGGCTGCGCATCGGGCTCGAAGTAAAAACGGGTGAAGGCCGGAAACTCTTCGGTTTCTCCGGCAACGGCCACGTTGACGGCCACCCCGCGGGCGGAGAGGCCGTACTGGTAGGCATCCCCAATGGCCCGGAAATAAGAAGCCCCCAAAAATGCGGCCCAGTCATTGTCCTGCCAGTTGGGCTGTCCTTTTCCCCCCAGACGGCTTTCCTGGATCTTGAAGCCGGCAAAGCCCGTGGTGGGTCCCAGATGACGTGCAGGGCTGTCTGCGGGGCTGTCGAAGAGTTGCGGATCGTACAGAATTTCCCGGGCCGCAAACAGGGGGTTGCCCGCCACATCGGTGTTCAGGGCCGAAGGCACGCAGGGCATGCCCACCGCAGGCTCCGAAGTCCCGGTGTTGGAGGTGCTTGCTGGGCGTAATGGGGGTTCGAGGGTGTACAACTGTACCGCCACGGGAAAGAATTTTCCGGGATGAAAGAAGGCCACAGGAAAAGCGCCGGGCCCATCCCGGTACAGGGCCTTGTCGGGCTTGAAGTGAATCTGGCCATGGGCGGCCCAGTCGATTTTATCCACCCATTCCCGCTGGGGGACCACCCGGGGCACGTAGGGTTGAGCCACCAGGGATTGCGCGGTGGCAATCAACTGGTTCCAGGAAAAGGGCTCGGCGGGGCCCAGGCGCAACCCTTGGAGCAGGTTGCTTCTGAAATGGCTGAAATACAAGACCTGAACTCAGATGAGTATCAAACTCTAGAGATAGAGGACATTAGTCTAAATGGTCAGATTATCGCCACCCGCCACCTTTTGTCAGTAGCG
>DAIDKJ010000186.1 GCA_027450105.1 Ferrovum sp. | reverse complement strand
TCCAGGTCCTGTTTGACGTGGCCCCGGGGCCGCTTGCCGCCCCAGGTCAGACGCGTAAAAGCCCCCAGCAACAGGTTGTCGCGCACGCTCTGATTGGGAAACACCCGTCGCCCCTCGGGGGAATGAGCCAAACCCAATTGCGCCACCCGGTAGCTGGGAAGTCCGGTAATGTCCCGATCTTTTAATCGCACCTGCCCGGATACGGGGGTCAGCATGCCGCTAATGGTCCGCAGGGTCGTGGTCTTTCCCGCGCCGTTGGAACCAATGAGGGTAACCACCTGCCCTTCGGGCACGTGCAGGGATACTTCATGCAACACCTGGACGTTGCCATAGGCGGCGCTGAGTCGTTGCACTTCCAGCATGACGCGCTCCTTGCCTGTGAATGTCAGACGGTTTGCCCGCCCAGATAAGCCTCGATGACCCGGGGGTGGGAGCGCACGGCTTGCGGTTCGCCCTCGGCAATTTTCTGACCAAAATCGAGCACCGTCACCGCGTCGCAAATTCCCATGACCACATCCATGTGATGCTCGATCAGGATGATGGTTACGCCATGATCCCGGATTTTGCGGATGATATGGATCAGCGCCTCGATTTCCGGGGGCGTCAGCCCCGCGGCTGGTTCGTCCAGCAACAACAAGGTGGGGTTGAGTCCCAGAGCGCGACCAATTTCCAGCAATCGTTGGCGCCCATAGGGCAGATTTCTGGCCTCTTCGTTGACCCAGTCTCCCAGACCCACGAAATGCAGGATACCGGCCGCACGCGCCCGGGCTGCCGCTTCTTCCCGGCGACAACGCGGCGTTTTCAGCATGGCATCCCAAAGCCCCGAGCGGTAAGTGTGATGCAGCCCCACCAGTACATTTTCCAGAGCGCTCATGTCGCCAAACAGCTGCAAATTCTGGAAGGTACGGGCAATTCCCTGGCGTGCAATCCGGGTAGGGGTCAAGCCGGAAATGGGGCGACCCAGAAACCGCACCTCACCCTGTGTGGGCGTATAAATGCCTGTCAAGACATTCATCAGGGTGGACTTTCCCGAACCATTGGGGCCGATCAACCCATGAATCGTGCCTCGGCGGATGTTCAAATCCACCTGGTTGAGGGCTTTCAATCCGCCAAACTGCATCAGCAGTTGACGGGCCTCCAGAAGCACGCCTGCATGCGCTGCATCCCCAGCATCCTGCCGACTCTGCGCCCAGGTCAGGGGATCCGCCGGGCCCAGATCGAGGCGTGGACGAGCCACCCATTGGGGGCGCAAGGATCCGACCTCCTGGCGCAACCACCCCACGATACCATCCTGCAGGTAGTAGATCACGAACAGAATCAAAAACCCGAAGATGGTAATGCGCCAGTCCGTCATATCCTGCAACTGATGCGCACTGAACAGCAGAGCCAGGGCTCCCAGCACCGGCAAGAGCAATGGGGTCAGGGGGCGAATGCCCCGCAGTACATGGGTGGCCAGCACCAGCGCCACGAGTAGCGCCACGGCAACGGCCAAGGCGCGAAACAGCTGAATGTCATCCAGTGCATTGGGCAGCAACACCACAATGGCGGCCCCCAGTACTGGCCCCAGGCGGGTTTTTCGCCCCCCCATGATCAATGCCAGGAGAAACAGGATAGTGAGTTCAAAATTGAAGGTGTTAGGCGCAATGTACAGTTCGTTGAAGGTAAACAGCCCCCCAGCCAACCCCGCCAGGCCGGCACTGATGGCAAAGGCCAGTACCTTGTAGCGGTAAACGCTTACGCCCATGCAGTCCGAGGCCACCGGGCTTCCGTGCAAGGCCTCGAAGGCCCGCCCCAAATGCGAGGTCAATAGTCGCTGCACCAGTAACAGGGTCACCCCGAACACCACCAACACCACATAGTAATACTGGGTTTGTTCCAGTTTGATTCCCAGCCACTGGGGTTTGTGGATCGTAATGCCCAGTGGCCCATTGGTGAGAAAATCCATCTCATTGATCAGGATTTGCGCGATGGTGCCAAACGCCAGTGTCACCATGGCCAGATACGGGCCAGTCACACGCAGGGCCGGCAAAGCCAGGAGCAATCCAAAGGCAGCCGTGATGGGGATACTGGCCAGCACGGCCAGGTAAAATGGCCAGCCCAGCGTGGTGTTCAAGATTCCTGCCGCATAAGCGCCCACACCAAACAGGGCCGCATGGGCCAGAGAGACTTCGCCGGTGTAACCCACCACGATATCCAGACCGAACAGCAACAGGGCGTAAATGATGATCAACACCAGTTGATGGAGATAGTATTCATTGCCGATCCATTGTGGCAAGACTATCAACACCCCCGCCAGAATCAGTGACACTCCCCATTGGACTAATTTCATGCGTGCCCCCGCCCTACACTTTCTTGATGGCACGTTTGCCAAACAATCCGCTGGGTTTGATCGCCAGCACCAGCAATAGCAGTAACAATCCGGGTACATCCTTGTAACCCGTGGACAGATAAAATCCGGTGGTGGTTTCAGCCACTCCCAGCAGGAGTCCACCCACCACCACACCCAAGCCGGAGGTCAATCCGCCAATGATGGCCACGGCAAAGGCCTTGAGCCCCAGCACTGACCCCATGGAGGCTCCGGTGAGGGTGATGGGCGCAATCAATACCCCCGCAAAGGCTGCAGACAGGGAGGACAGGGCGTAGGAAAAGGTAATCACGAGTCCCGTATGGATGCCCATCAGTCCAGCCGCATCGCGGTCACTGGCCGTGGCCATGACGGCCTTCCCATACATGGAACGCCGGTTGAACCATTCCACCAGCAGCATCATCCCCAGGGCACCCACGACTACCAGCAGCTCCATGGGTAATACATTAGCCCCCAGCACGTGCAGGGGAGTGGTGGGCAGCGGCGAGGGGAATGGCAGGTCATCCCGTCCCCAGAGGTTTTCGGCGGTGTTGCGAAAAATGATCCCCAGAGCAATGGTGGACATGATCCAGCCAAACTCGGATTTTTTCTTCAGTGCCGGGCGCACCGCCACAAACTCCACCACAACGCCCTGCAAGGCCCCCACCACCAATACCAGCGGGATCATCACCCAATAATTCACATAGGGCCCGCCCAGGATGCTGCCCGACAGGCTGAGTCCCGTCATGGCGCCCAGCATGAGGGCTTCCCCCTGGCCGAAGTTGAGGGTCCCGGAGGTAGCGAAGGTGGCCTGATAGCCAAAGGCGATGACGGCATAG
>DAIDKJ010000185.1 GCA_027450105.1 Ferrovum sp. | reverse complement strand
CCTGGCCGTCAATCTGCCGCTCATGAATGATGAGGAACGCCATCAGGTGGGCCTTTGCTATCAACAGAAGGGACAGCAAGCGGCCATCGACCTGGGCATGGCATTAGTGTCTGGCACCACCCGGCAGCGCCGGATGGAGGCCTGGATCCAGTTCGTTCAGGCTCATCCGCAGGGTCATCTCTACTGCTTTCGTGGCGGGTTACGCTCGCGCATCGTACAGCAGTGGCTGGCCCAGGCGGGGTACCCCTACCCGCGCATTGCGGGCGGATATAAAGCAGTACGCCATTTTTTGCTGGCTCAATTACAACCTGGCGTACCAGCACGCTCATTGATCGTATTAGGGGGGCTGACCGGAACGGGAAAAACCGAATTGTTGGTGCAATTGGCTTCAGGGTTGGATCTGGAAGGCTATGCCGGCCATCGGGGCTCCAGCTTTGGCAAGCAGGTTCGGGCACAACCCACCCAGGTTGATTTCGAACATCGCCTTGCCCTGCACCTTCTCAAAGACAACCAGGTGCCCACACCACCTCTCGTGCTCGAGGATGAAGGGCAGTTTATTGGGCACTGCGCCTTGCCGCCGGGTTTATATCAACGTATGCAGCAGGCCCCTCTGGTGTGGCTGGAAGACGATTTTGCCCACCGGGTTCAACGTATCCTGAACAGTTATGTCATCGACGTGCATCAGGATTTTGTGGACCTTCAGGGGGCTGATCAGGGCTTCGCCAACTTTGCCCAGCACTTGCGCCAAAGCCTGAGCGGAATCGCCAAGCGACTCGGTGGCGAACGCACGCAACGGTTGCGCCAGCAAATGGATCATGCCCTGTCGGTGCAAGCCGCGGAGGGTTCGGTGGCACTGCACAGTGTCTGGATAGAAACCCTGCTACGCGAATATTACGACCCCATGTATACCTACCAGGCCAATCGCAAGGAACCACGGATCACGTTTCGAGGACATGCGCCAGAGGTCCTGGACTTTCTGCGCCAGCAACACGTCTTACTCCGCTCCCGAAGCGATGATTTGAGCACGCTGGCGCAAGGCCCGGGAAAACATCCATCCCAATAAGGGAAGCCACGTCGCGGCACATAAAAAAACCAGCGGAATACCCCAGCGGGCCAGAAGGTTGCCTGCAATCACCACCCCCAGGGATTGTCCCAAAAAAAACGCCGAAGCAAACAGGGAAACAGCCGTCCCCCGAACCTCCGGAGCCATCTGGGTGGCGTTGGTTTGCAACGTGTTGTGCAGCATGTAATAACCCAACCCGATCAGATAAGCGCCGACGGCAGCCCATAGCCAGTGGTTTCCCAGTGCCAGAACCAGCCAGGCCATGCCCAAGACCACTCCCCCAAGGCGGGACAGGCCGATTTCTCCAAAGCGGGCCACAAACGGGCGCGCAAACAGAATATACGAAAAGCCCCCGACACCGAAGGCCGCCATCAGCGCCCCGGCACCCGTGAAGGAAAGGCCCCAGCGGGCATGCACATAGGTGGGGATGAAGGCCAGGGGACCAAACACCGCCATTCCTTCAAGGAAAACCGTTATCAGAATCCTGCGCGCCCAGGGTTTGGAAAACACGCGCAAGGATTGCCCCAGAACCCCTTTGGAAACAACATGGCTTGAGGGTACTGGACGCGTGGATTCGTTGCGCCAGGATTCCCACAGCACCCAGGATCCAACGAATGCATACGTCAAGGCCATGAAGCCAAAGGCCCAGCGAAACCCAAGGGAATCCGTGAACAGTCCGCCAATGAACTGCCCGCCGATGACCCCAAAAATCTGTCCCGCCAGAAAGCGGGCCAGGGTAGCCTGGCGCTCCTCGTAAGCAATGGTATCGCCAATCCAGGCCATGGACAGAGGAATGATGGCAGCCGCCGTGGCACCCGTGAGCAAACGGGCCAACACCATTGCCGGCATGGAGTGTGCCAGCACCCCCCCCAGGCTACCCAAGGTACACGCCAATGTCGCCCAGGCCACTAGGCGAAATTTACCCACGCGATCCCCCAAGGGGCCATAAAAAGCCTGAAGCAGACCATAGGCAATGGCAAAAGAGGACACCACCTGGGCGGCTTCCTGCGCGGAGACCCCAAAGTTTTGCGCCAGATCGGGCAACATGGGATCGCACAACCGTCCCGAGGCGGAACTCGTAAACGCGGCAAAAGAGAGCAGAAGCACGGCACGCCGGTGCTGAGTGACAGAATGATTCACAGGAAGTGGAGGGACAGAGTCGCTAGCCTTTAGGGTATCTTTAATGAGATGTGAAATTGAATTGCACCAGCACTTCAGACCCATTGCCAAAAAAACTGACCGCGCTGCATTGGGAGCGAATCAGATTCAAGCCACGGCCATGATAGAGCTGGTTGTTTTTGAGATTGTCACGCCAACTCTGGAAATCGAATCCGGGGCCCGAGTCACGAAAATAAATCTTCAGAATCTTCTTGCTCTGCCCCTGGGCGCCAGACTGAGTAGAAGCAGGAGGCTGGATATCCTTGCTCAAATGAACATGAATATCTCCCTCCGACAGAGCTTTCAAGCGTCGGTCGCGCTCGTCGAAATAGTTTTCCAATCCGTCCAAACCGTCCTTCAAGGAGGAATCCAGGCGCAGCAATCCATGATCCAGGGCATTATTGAACAGCTCGGAGAGAACCAGAAACAAGCGGTTGCTGTCGATTTGCCAACCGGGATTCTCGCCCTCCACCTGACGCACCAGTCCCAGTAAAAACGGTACTACATCGAGTGTTTTCAGGCGCTGGGCACTGAGGGTAAGCGAAATGTTCCAGTCCTGACTTTTCAGTAATTCCACGTCATCCATACTGAAGGCATTGAAAACGCCAGGAGGCAGATCTGTCAGGAGGTCATCGGTCCGATTCTGGGGTAAGGCCTCGCAATGCAACAGAATCAAGGCCACATCATCTCGCAGAGCCTCGGAATCCGATTCCAGGCGCAGCTGGAGGCGGTTTTGCAGGCCTTCGAAGGACAGTTTGGCGCAGTGCTCCCGGGTTTCCCTGACCAGGCCCCACAACCCGCCCTCCTCCTGCGGCCACAGTTCGCTCACGCCGTCAGTACAGGCCAGTACGTACTTGGGTGGAGCCTGGAGAATCAGGTGCTCCAGCGTGGGTTCGAATTCGTTGGGCGGCAACACTCCCAAGGGCAAACCCAGAGATTTGAAACCCTGGATCAGGGTCCCGTCCTGTTCCAGC
>DAIDKJ010000184.1 GCA_027450105.1 Ferrovum sp. | reverse complement strand
GGATTCAATTCCCAATCCGGCCCATCGATCCAGGGAATCCATACGGCCCCCTCCGGATGCCCCACAAACATATATTCCATTTCGCTGCGTACATCCACGAATACGGCTTCCGGGTGCTCCTCCAGAAAAGCCTTGGCTTCCTTGGGTGAAAAATGCTGCATGTCGATACTCCATACTTCGATTGAATGTGTGTGCCAAGTGAATCTTATCAGTCACTACCAGCCTTCGACATGGGGTCAGCCGAGGGCCATTCTGGTGTGTGGCACAAATGTATGCCTGGCCAGAAATTTCCGCAAGCGCAAAACCCGGTTGACGGGATTGCTTTGAGGAGACTGCTCCGCATAGGCAGTGACTTGTGTTATTCTGAGAAAGGCCGGGACGGAAGGGTTTCGTACTCCGTTGCGCTGGGATCTGCCCTAAGCAGACCCTCCAAAAATTCACCAGCCTGGGAGAGAATCCTGAACAACCCCCATGCCATGAACATCGTGATCGATCCTCCCCTGCGCACGCTTGGGACAGAGGCCCCTTCCTTGGCGCCCGAGCAGTCGCTTGCCAACTTGCTCAACGGTTTTCTGGACACCATTGTCCGCATGACCGGAGCACGCGCGGGAGCCATTCGCTTTCTATCGGATAGCGCCCACAAGAACGAACTGGCCCTGGGAGCCAGTTATGCACTCCCGCAAGAAATCATGCGCTGTGAGTCCTGCGTCCCTCTCACTTGTGGCGTGTGCGGACAAGCCGCGGTAACCGGAAAAATATCCGCCGCTTCCAGCAGTTATTGCGCCCAACGTAGTGGCGAAGAATTCTTTGCCGAAGATTGCCTGGGAGTGGTTGCCATCCCTTTGGACTTTAGCGACCATTGTCTGGGCGTGTTCACGCTGTTTTTTGAAACCGAACGAGCGCTCGACGAAAAAACTCAACAACTCTTATCCGCCTATGCCGACTTGATTGGGCAATCGTT
The DNA here is from genome assembly GCA_027450105.1 of Ferrovum sp. Taxonomy (GTDB): domain Bacteria; phylum Pseudomonadota; class Gammaproteobacteria; order Burkholderiales; family Ferrovaceae; genus JAJZHV01. The sequence goes on along the minus strand of DAIDKJ010000184.1, from coordinate 2,241 downwards.
AAACCATGCGCGACTAACCCAGGAAAACCAACGCATCAATCTGATGGCGGAACGCCAGGCCATTGCCAATGAAATTCACGACAGTCTGTCGCAAACCCTCTTTTATGCCCGACTCCGCATGAGCGTTTTGAACGAAGCCCTGCATTCCGGTCAACTGGAACAGGCCAATCACTGCGTCAGTGATCTGGGAGAGGCCTTGGACCAAGCCCAGAAATCGGTGCGTGAGTTGATCACCCATTTCCGCAGCCCCATGGACCCATTGGGATTACATCACGCCCTGCAGATGCTCATCGAAGGCCTGAAGGTCCGCTCCTCCATCACTTTCGACTTTCAGCATCCGCGTCAGCAGGCAGAATTGACTCTGGAACAAGAACTGCAGGTCTTTCATATCCTGCGGGAAGCGCTCAATAATATCGCCACCCATTCCCAAGCCACCTGGGCGCACCTGGTCATTTCTCACGAACCCGATAGCGTCCAGTTCATGGTCACCGACAACGGGATCGGCATGGATCAACCTTTTTCGCCCATTGGACACTACGGGCTTACCATCATGCATGAACGGGCCCGACGCATCGGAGCCGTACTGGATATTCATACGGCCGCAGACGTGGGCACCCAAATTACCCTGACCTTGCCAACCTCCCGACCCTCCATCCATGAATAACATCCCTGCCCCCATTCGTGTTGCTTTGGTAGATGACCACGGTCTTTGCCGGCGAGGTCTGACCGAATTGCTTACCAACCGTTACGGCATTGAAGTGGTGGGGGCCACAGATAGCCCGGTGGAACTGGACGCCTTGCTGGTAGATCACCATCCTGATCTGGTGGTTATGGATTTACGAATGGATCCGCTCAGCGGACTGCAGTTACTGGATAAAATCCGCAAGGATGGGCATGACACACCTGTGGTCATCCTCACCATGAGCGATACCGAATCCGATCTGGCTTCAGCCCTGCGGGCCGGCGTGCGCGGGTATCTGCTGAAGGACATGGCCCCGGACGATGTGGTGGACGGCATTCGCCGCGTTGCCGCCGGAGAAATGGTCGTGGCTCCCTCCATGACCATGAAGATGATCGGAATATTGCAAAAAGGGAATACCCGGGAAGATTATCAAAACTCTTTGCGCCAGCTCACAGAACGAGAGCGGGAGATATTGGAATTGCTGGCCAACGGCAGTAGCAACAAAGCCATTGCGCGTACCTTGGGCATCAGCAATGACACGGTAAAACAACATGTACGCCACATCCTGAATAAACTCAATCTCAGTTCCCGGGTGGAAGCTGCGGTACTGTTTGCAGTTGAACGCAACACCCAGAACAGAGGCAACTAAGCCATCGAGAGGCCCCCGCCCAGGGAAGACGGGGCACGACGGGATCACCCCTGAAGGAGACCCCAGCATGAAATTCTTGCCATAAAAAAATCCCCAACTTCTCCTGCGAGAGAGAAATCGGGGATTACCGGGGAACAACACGGTCGGGCAATCCAGGTATAACCCCTCCAGAGAGTACCCTTGATCGGCTTCAATTCAGCATCAAACGGTTCAACCAGTAACCACCAATGCTCAGAAAAAGAAATATCAAGCCCGCCAACAACAGGGGTTTGAAACCGGCTTGCTTGATGGCCCCCACGGAGGTTCGCAACCCCAGGGCAAACATGGCCATGGTCAGTAAAAACAGATCCAGTTGCAGCACGGTATTCAACGCCCACTTGGGGAGCAGATTCAACGTGTTGAATCCACTGACGACGACAAACCAAACCGCAAACCAGGGGATCGTGACCTTGGGCTTTTGCTGTTCACCACTGGCCCCATGCCCAGCAGCGTCCGATTCGTGGTGGCTTGGGTGGTGTAAAGCGTGCTTGGCACTCAGACGACTCATGGCCACGGACAGCAAAATCAGAAATGGGGAGAGCATCATCACCCGCAACATTTTTTCAATCACGGCATTACTTGCCGCCTGATCGCTCACCGCTTTGGCGGCCGCCACAACCTGAGCCACTTCATGAACCGTGGATCCGACATAAAGTCCGTAGGTCGACTCGTTAAACCCCAGATAAGGGTAAAGTACCGGATAGAGGAACATGGAAAGGGTTCCAAACACCACGACCGTTGCCACGGCCACCGAAATCTACGATTACATGCGTCTGTTGTATGCGCGGTGCGGGACGGTGCACTGCGTGCATTGCGACGGGCTTGTGCGGCGCGACTCGATGGACGAGGTGGCGGAGCGGGTGCTGGCGCT
>DAIDKJ010000183.1 GCA_027450105.1 Ferrovum sp. | reverse complement strand
AGTGGCGGGTGCGGGGGTGCTGATTACCGAAGGCGTGCGCGGCGAAGGCGGTATCTTGCTCAATTCGCAGGGCGAACGTTTCATGGAACGCTATGCGCCCACCATGAAAGACTTGGCCAGTCGCGATGTCGTGTCGCGCGCCATGGATCAGGAAATCAAGGAAGGTCGGGGGGTTGGCCCTGAAAAGGATCATGTTCTGCTCAAACTGGACCATCTGGGCGCCGAAGTGATTCAAAAGCGACTCCCGGGAATTCGTGAGATTGCCCTCAAGTTTGCCAACGTGGACCCCATCCGCGAGCCCATTCCCGTGGTTCCCACCTGTCATTATCAGATGGGAGGGATACCAACCAATTACTATGGTCAGGTGGTGGTGCCTCGTGGCGATAATCCGGCCGAGCCGGTTCCCGGGTTGTATGCCATTGGCGAATGTGCCTGCGTGTCGGTGCACGGGGCCAATCGTTTGGGAACCAATTCCCTGCTGGATCTGCTGGTGTTTGGAAAATCAGCCGGCGATCACTTGAGCCAATGGCTCAAGGGCAATCCCCAGCAGCGCGATCTGCCGAAGGATGCGGCGGATCGCACCCTGGCACGCCTGGACCGTCTCAATCAAGCCACTTCCGGAGAGAATGTGGCCGAAGTGGGGCTGGATATGCGCCGAGCCGTGCAACAACATGCCGGGGTGTTCAGGACGGGCCAATTACTTTCCGAAGGAATCGACAAGATTCGCGTCATCGCGGAGCGGGCGCGCAACACCGCCATCAAGGATAAAAGCCAGGTGTTCAATACGGCCCGAATCGAAGCCCTGGAACTGGAAAATCTGGTCATCGTGGCCGAGGCCACCTTGGTTAGCGCCGAGGCGCGCACCGAAAGCCGGGGTGCCCAGGCGCGCGACGACTTCAAGGAACGGGATGACCGTAACTGGCTCAAACATAGTCTGTGGAGCATGGAAGGCAGTCGACTGAATTACAAACCGGTCAATCTGCAGCCCCTGACGGTGGAATCTTTCGAACCCAAAGTGCGTGTGTACTGATCCGGAGTAACCCATGAAATTCAGTATTTATCGTTTCAATCCAGAAAAAGACGAAAAACCCTACATGCAGGATTTTGACGTCACGTTGCAGTCCACTGATCGCATGTTGCTGGATGCCATTTTGCGCATCAAGGCCATGGATGACTCTCTGGGTCTGCGCAAGTCCTGCCGTGAAGGTGTTTGTGGGTCGGACGGCATGAATATCAATGGCAAAAATGGTTTGGCCTGTATCACAGCACTCAAGGACCTCAAAGAACCCGTGGTGCTGCGGCCATTACCCGGACTGCCCGTGATTCGTGATCTGATCGTGGACATGAGCCAGTTTTTCAAGCAATACCATTCGGTAAAACCGTATCTGATCACCGAAACCCCGCCACCGCAAAAAGAGCGTTTGCAGTCTCCCGAAGACCGGGAAGAGCTCAACGGGCTGTATGAATGCGTGCTGTGTGCGTGCTGCAGCACCTCCTGCCCCTCCTTCTGGTGGAATCCGGACAAGTTCGTTGGGCCTGCAGGGCTGTTGCAGGCTTATCGTTTCATTGCAGACACCCGGGATGAAGCCACCAGTGAGCGCTTGGATAATCTGGAAGATCCGTACCGTCTATTCCGTTGCCATACCATCATGAACTGTGCGGACGTATGCCCCAAAGGACTCAATCCCACGGAAGCGATTGGAAAAATCAAGGAACAGATGGTCAAGCGCATGGTGTGATGGACAATTCTTGTGGAGGACCGGCATAGATGACCGGAGATGATCGGGCACAAGAGCGCCTGCGTTGGCGCAGTCGGCGTGGCTTGCTGGAAATGGACCTGATCCTGCAACGCTTCATGGCCCGACATCTGGCAGCCTTGGATGGGGATGACCTGGCCGTCTACGACAGGTTGCTGGATTTGCCTGACAACGACTTTCTGGATTTGGCCATGGGGCGACGCGAAGCGGACGATCCTGCCTGGCGCCCTTTGTTACAAAAAATTCGTGAATCCTGAACTCGAGTTGGGGATGATTGCTGTATTCAATGTTATGGAGAAAGTGGCATGAAAAAAAACGGTAGTGCAATTCTGACATTTGGTGACGGGAAATCCATCGACCTTCCGATCTATTCGGGCGCTATCGGGCCGGACGTGATCGACATTCGCGGCCTGGGGCAGACGGGGCTGTTTACCTACGACCCCGGTTTTTTGGCCACCGCCAGTTGTCAATCCGCCATTACCTACATCGATGGAGACGTGGGGCTGCTGTATTATCGTGGATACCCCATCGAACAGCTGGCCGAACATGCAGACTTCATGGAGGTTTGTTATCTGCTGCTCAATGGTGAATTGCCAACCGTGGCGCAGCGCACAACCTTCGAAAGCAACATTCGGCGCCACACCATGGTGCATGACCAGCTCACCAACTTTTTCAAGGGATTTCGTCGTGACGCGCACCCCATGGCAGTGATGGTGGGGGTGGTGGGCGCCTTGTCGGCTTTCTACCATGATGCGCTCAATATTACCAATGCCGAGCATCGCGCCATTTCGGCTACGCGCTTGCTGGCCAAAGTGCCCACCATCGCAGCCATGTGTTACCGCTACAACACAGGCCTGCCTTTCATGTATCCGCGCAACGACCTGAGCTATGCCGCCAATTTTCTGTACATGATGTTTGCGACCCCGTGCGAGGACTATATCCCTAATCCTGTGTTGGTTCGGGCCTTCGACCGCATTCTTACCTTGCACGCCGATCACGAGCAAAATGCTTCCACCTCCACCGTGCGTCTGGCAGGTTCCAGTGGGGCCAATCCCTTTGCCTGTATTGCCGCCGGAATTGCGGCCCTCTGGGGGCCTGCCCATGGAGGAGCCAACGAAGCCGTATTGAAGCAACTGGCCGAGATCGGTGATGTCTCCCAGGTGGGCAAATACATTGCCCGGGCCAAGGACAAAAACGACAGCTTCCGGCTCATGGGCTTTGGTCACCGGGTCTACAAAAACATGGATCCGCGTGCCGGTGTGATGCGTAAAACCTGTCACGAGGTGTTGAACGAATTGGGTCTGCATGATGATCCCATGTTCAAACTGGCCCTGGAACTGGAACGCATTGCCCTGGAAGATGATTATTTCATCTCCAAAAAACTCTATCCCAATGTGGACTTTTATTCGGGCATCGTATTACGCGCCTTGGGTATTCCTGTCAGTATGTTTACGGCGGTGTTTGCCCTGG
>DAIDKJ010000182.1 GCA_027450105.1 Ferrovum sp. | reverse complement strand
CAGTTGGCAACCCTATAAACTCGCCACCGAATTGGGATTGACCCTGCTGCTGATGATCTTGAATCTAAGGGGAATGAAGGAAAGCATCACCATTTTGACCCCAATCTTTGTGGGTTTTGTCATTTCTAACGTTTTTATCATTCTCTACGGCGTGGGAGTCCGTGGCTCGGAACTTCCAGCCATTGTAGGTCAAACACTCCATGAAACCTCTTCTCTGGCTGGCCAGATGGGCTGGGTGTTTGTTGCTTCGCTGTTTTTGCGCGCCTATTCTTTGGGCGGTGGAACCTATACCGGGATCGAGGCGGTGTCCAACAACATCAATTCCCTCAAGGAACCACGGGTGCACACCGGGAAAATCACCATGTTTTACATGGCTTCCTCCCTGGCGTTTACCGCGGGGGGGATCATTCTGATTTATCTGCTTTGGCATGCGGTACCCTCCAGCACCGGCGAAACGCTCAATGCGGTGGCCTTTCGTTCTGTGATCCAATCTCTCGGATTTGGGCCCGGACCCTCCTTTTGGCTCCTCACCATCACCCTGTTGTTGGAGGGCGCTTTGCTCTATGTGGCGGCCAATACCGGGCTACTGGGTGGACCAGCCGTACTGGCCAACATGGCCAGCGATGGCTGGGCTCCCACACAATTCAGCTCGCTTTCCAGCCGCTTGGTCACCAAACACGGCATTTTGATGATGGGATTGGCCGCCATCCTGATTTTGCTGTGGAGCCGAGGGGTTGTGGATTTACTGGCCGTGCTCTACAGCATCAATGTGTTCCTGACTTTTTCCATGTCACTGCTTGGGCTCTGCATCTACTGGTGGCGGCATCGTGCCCAGCAACCCTGGTGGATTCCTCGTCTGCTGCTGTCACTGGTGGGGTTTACCGTCACGTGCAGTATCCTGATGGTCACCTTGTTTGAAAAGTTTTTTGAAGGCGGCTGGGTAACGGTCGTCATCACCAGTTCGGTCATCGGTGTATGTTTGCTGATTCGTGCCCACTATCGGGAAACCGAAATGCAGATGGCCAAGGCCGATGCCCTACTCGCGCATCTACCGGCCCAAGCCGTCGCTAACCCCCCCGCCCTGGACCCTTTAGCACAAACGGCGGTCTTCATGATCAGTCAATCCCGAGGTGCCGGCATGCATACCATTTTATGGGTGCAGCGCCTGTTTCCCGGGGTGTTCAAAAACTTCATCTTCCTTAGCGTCGGAGCGGTGGATACCCAAAGCTATGGCGGTGAAGGTTCCATCGAAGGACTGCAGGAAAAGGTGCATTCTGCCTGCGACTACTATGTCAATTTTTGCCATGGCAACGGCATCGCTGCAAAATCCTATGAATCTTTTGGCACGGATCGCGTGGCAGAACTGACCAAACTGGCACTTTTAGTGCGGGAGGAATTTCCCGATTGCGTCTTTTTTGCCAGCAAGCTGATTTTCGTCCATGACAATTGGCTAACGCGTATCCTGCATAACCAAACCGCTCTCACCATGCAACGGGTATTGCACTTGCAGGGTCTGTTCATGGTCATCCTGCCCATGAAGGTTGACTAACAGCGCTCCAGACTGCTCCATCCTGACCGCGCATAGAACCTCCCATCTTTGCTTGACGGCCCATTGCATCACGGATGCAGACTGGAGAAATCCATGTCCCGGTTGACCATGATGACGAAGGGAAAGCCGCGTTTGATGATGATCACCGGCCCTACCGCCGCATTGGCTGCAAAACCCGCGCGGGCACTATCCACCAGAATTTGCCCGGCCGCATCGCCCATGAGGCTGTTTCCCATGCCTCCCATCACCATGACCCCCCCTCCGGGTTGTTCGATGATCCGGGCCAGTCCCGCCGTCATGAATTGGCCTCCCAATCTGGTCCAGAACCGATTGTCCACTTCATCCTTCAAACCGGATTGCCCACTGGGGTCGGCCGCCTGCATATCATCCAGATTAAAACTTTCCCCCGAGGGCAGAATCAGGCGGTGAAAGGAAGCCATGATGCGTTCCTGCCCCGCCACCACATGAGCCCCATAAGCCCCAATGACCCGACTACCCTTGGGAATGGCCAGAAAGCTGCCATGAATGGAATCGTACACATCCTCAGTGACCTGAGCAGTGAGCATGCCGGGCAAATCGCTATTGATTTGAGTCAACAAAACAGCCGGCATCAAGTTCCCCTCCAGCACCAGATAAGGGCTGGCTGGCTTCACGGGAGTCAGGGGAGATTTGTCGGGCGGTGCATCCTTGCCTGGGGAGCGCCGGCCCCCTTCCTGATTGCTTTGAACATCACCCAAGCCCGCAGGAACCGCCGACAGACCTGCGGGCAATCGACCCAGTACATTCTGGGTGATGGCCGTATTGACCGGTAGCAGTTGACCGACCCCTGCGGCCGTATTGTCCAGGGTACCCTGTGCCAGGCGATGCACCCCCTGCTGCAGCATTGTGCTCCGCTCTCCCACTGGGTGCTCTGTGATCACCGCCATGGACGACCCAGAAGCGCGAACGGGTGAGGGCACAGCCTGCCCCCCTCGACCAATGGCCAACATGGGACTAGCTGCCACCAAAGCCCCTTTTTTTTGTTCTTCTAGGTGCTGAAGAGCTGCCTGGGTTTCATGGTCTTCCTGCAAGACTGGATCGGGTGCAGGCTCGGGGGTACCTTGGGCCTGTTGCTGGCGCATCAGTTCCTGCTTCAATCCGGTCATTGAGGGTTCCTGCCCCAGTACCACAGGATTATCCTCGGGAGCCGGCTGATTGGCAGGATGGGCATCGACCCGGGTGAGCATTCCCTGAAATCCAAACCCCACCAGCACCCCCACACCCAGACCAGCCGCCACCCAAAAATGCAGGTTACGCCGAATCTTACCCGCCGGACGTCCCTGGACCCGTGCCTGATCAGCCTCCTCCCAAGCCCCCTTCATCAGGGCTTTCTCCGGGTAATCCGCACTTCCGCATTGCCGAGTTTGAGAAGAATCTCGGGCATGAGCCGCTGAACCATGAAGTAGTTACCCTGGATGATGTAATTCACCAGAACCGCTTCCTTGTCATCCACCCTGAACAAGGCGGGCAGAGCTTGGGGGGAGCTCATTTGAATCCAGGTAAAACGACCATCATCACACACGCTCAAGGGTTTGAAATCCGCTTCACCTTCGATGTCATAGTCGCAATGACGCGTAGCCGGAGACAACACTTCGGGGCCCTTGCCTGATTCTGGCGCCATAGCGCCGACCGGCACTGACGTCTGCGCGCTTGGCGCCTCGC
>DAIDKJ010000181.1 GCA_027450105.1 Ferrovum sp. | reverse complement strand
CAACGCATGCGCTCACTCAACGCGATCAGTTTGCGCCCTGATCTCAACCTCGACCCCGGGGTTTCCTATGCGGGGTTGTGATGTGTGGGCGAGGTGAAGAGATGAAGCGTCAAGGACACAGGGCTGACCAGAACGGCTGCAAAGGGGAGATGAACAGCTGCAGACTGAAGAGCGTCTTGATCCCGGTAAAGGGGAGGTTGCAATGAGCCAGAGCGCCACGTCATTTTCCCGCATCGAAGCGCGCTATTTTTTTCTGTTGCTTCTGTTTGGCCTGTTGGTGGTGATGGGTGGGTTATGGGCCGCCTATCAAATGGAGTCGCAGGGTCATATTCTTTCCGGAATGAATAATCAGATCGTCTGGGGCTTACCCCACGTGTTTGCCATATTCATGATCGTTTCAGCCTCCGGCGTGCTCAATGTGGCTTCGGTGGGATCGGTCTTTGGGCGCAAGATCTACAAAGCCCGTGGCCCCTTGTCAGGGCTCTTGTCCCTAGGGTTGCTGGCGGGGGGCTTGACGGTGCTGATGCTGGATCTGGGGCGCCCGGACCGGGTGATCGTGGCGGCCACCACGTACAATGTGACGTCCGTATTTGCCTGGAACGTGCTGCTGTACTCTGGCCTGTTTGCCACGGTGGGTCTGTATCTCTGGACCATGATGGATCGGACCATGGGCGCCTGGTCGCGACCGGCCGGCATTTTGGTGTTTTGCTGGCGCTTTATCCTTACCACGGGTACTGGTTTGATCTTTGCCTTTCTGGTTGCGCGCCAGGCTTATGCCTCGGCCTTGCTTCCACCCCTGTTCATTGTCATGTCCCTGGCCTGGGGCCTGGCCATTTTTTTGATCGTTCAAACGGCCATGTATCGCTGGAATTTACAGGAACTCAACCCCTTGATTCTCAAGCGACTAAAAAATCTGCTGGGAATTTTTATAGTCACCCTGCTCTATCTGATGGTGGCTTACCATCTCACCAATGTCTATTTTGCACGTCAGGTGGATTTTGAGCGTTTCATTTTGCGCGATGGCGGAATCCTCACGTTTCTTTTCTGGGGGGGGTATGTGGGGTTGGGGTCGGCTGTGCCGCTGTTGCTGATCTTTCTGCCCGGTCTGGGACAAGGCCGACATATGTGGATTGCCTCGTTATTCGTACTGGCAGGGGCTCTGAGCCTGCTGTATGTGTTCATCATTGGGGGGCAGGCCTATCCGCTGCAGATTTTTCCCGGATATCATGTGTACAGCAGTTTTGCCGATGGACAGATCAATACGTACAACCCCAGTTGGTATGAGTGGCTGCTGGGTGTCGGTGGCATGGGCGTGGCTTTTCTGGTGACTCTATTGGGCGTTCGGGTCTTGAATTTCCTGCCCTATGATGATCCGCATTATCCGGTGGAAAGCAATTGATGGGACTTCACCTGAGTGGTGGGCCATGAACCACTGCTTCATGATTTCTGCCGCCCATAAGTCTTCGGGAAAAACGACACTGAGTGTGGGCCTCTGCGCTGCCTTGCAGGCCCGAAAGATAACGGTTCAACCGTTCAAGAAAGGACCGGACTACATCGATCCCATCTGGTTGACTCAGGCCAGTGGGCGCGCCTGTCGCAATCTCGATCTTTACCTGATGTCGACGCAGGAAGTGGCCTCTACCTTCCAGCATTTTGCCGGGCAAGCCGAAGTGGCTCTGGTGGAAGGAAATAAAGGGCTCTACGACGGGTTGGCTCTGGATGGCAGCAACAGTAATGCCGCTCTGGCCAAAGGGCTGGATCTGCCCGTGGTGTTGGTGCTCGATGCGCGCGGGATGACACGGGGGATAGCCCCCTTGATCCTGGGCTATCAGGCGTTTGATCCGGGCATTCGCTTCGCCGGGGTAATCCTGAATCAGTTGGGGGGCACACGGCACGAATCCAAACTGCGTCGTGTCATTGAACACTATACCGATATACCCGTATTAGGGGCTGTGCATCACGACCCCGAGCTGTTTGTGGCCGAACGCCATTTGGGCTTGGTGCCGGGTAACGAAACCCCGCATGCTCTGGCGCTGATTCAACAATTGTCCGAGCGCATCGAACAGCAAGTGGATCTGCCCGTCTTGCTGGAACGCACCCGCACGATACCGACGAGCGTTGCTGTAAAGGAGCCACCACAGGAGCCTCAACAGGGGCTTGTACACTCCGGAGCACGCCCTCTCGTGCGGGAAATTTCCCGAACTTCCCTCCCTTCTGGGGCAGGAAAAAAACCATTGCGCATTGCCATTGCGCGTGATCAGGCTTTCGGGTTTTATTATGCGGACGATCTGGAAGCGCTAGAGGCAGCGGGCGCTCGTTTGATTTCGTTTAACACACTGACGGATCGAGCGTTTCCAGAAGTTGACGGACTTTACATCGGAGGGGGATTTCCGGAATCTTTTGCTGGCGCTCTGGCGGCCAATGAAGCCCTGCGCTCGCACCTGCGCAAAGTCATTGCGGCAGGTCTGCCCGCTTATGCCGAATGTGGGGGGTTAATGTATCTGGCGCGCTCCTTGCGCACCATAGACGGCAAGGAATACCCCATGGTGGGCGTCATTCCCGGTACAGTGATCATGCACGCCCGCCCGGTGGGGCGGGGTTACGTCCACCTGGCCGAGCAGGCCCATCATCCATGGCCACGGTTGAGGGCGCCAGCACAAAACATTCGCGCCCATGAATTCCATTACTCCAGTCTGGAGGGCCTGCCTGCCGACACCCGTTTTGCTTATCAGGTACTTCGTGGCTATGGCATCAACGGAAATCAGGATGGCCTTCTGATCAATCACTTGCTGGCCTCCTATACCCATTTGCGGACCATCGGTGATTGCACCTGGGCCAATCGTTTCGTGGCCTTCATTCGGCAGCAGATGGATGATTCCTGTACAGTCGCGCCTATGCAGCATTCAATGATTGGAGAGCCCGTGCATGAATGAACATCCCTTTGCGTCGTTTATCCAGATTCTGGGAAAGGGTAAACGGGGCGCGCGTGATATGACGCAACTGGAGGCACGTCAGGCCATGGAGATGGTATTGGCCGGACAAGTTACCCCAGAGCAATTGGGGGCTTTTTTGATGCTGATGCGCGTAAAAGAGGAAACCCCGGCAGAGGTGGCGGGTTTTGTGGAGGCAGCTCGAGCCTCCCTGCCACCCGTGGCACCCGGTACGGTCGATCTGGACTGGGCGTGCTATGCGGGCAAGCGGCGCCAACTACCCTGGTTTTTGCTGGCAGCTCTGTTGCTGGCAAGTCACGGATTCAAGGTCTTGAT
>DAIDKJ010000180.1 GCA_027450105.1 Ferrovum sp. | reverse complement strand
AGTGACCCCCAAAAAGGGCGGGCAATCCTATGAAGGCATTCCCATTTTCAATACGGTGGCAGAAGCCCGGCAACAAACCGGTGCTACGGTATCGGTCATCTACGTGCCCCCACCCTTTGCGGCTGCAGCCATCGAAGAGGCGGTACAGGCTGGTTTGGAACTGGTGATCTGCATTACCGAGGGGATTCCGGTGCGGGACATGATTCGCACGCGCTACAAGATGCAGGGCAGCAGCACCTTGCTAGTGGGCCCAAATTGTCCGGGGGTTATCACGCCAGACGAAATCAAGATCGGTATCATGCCAGGACATATTCATCAAAAAGGGCCCATTGGTGTCGTGTCCCGCTCGGGCACACTCACTTACGAAGCTGTGGGCCAGCTGCGCGAATTGGGTCTGGGACAATCCAGTTGTGTGGGCATTGGCGGTGATCCGGTCAATGGCATGAAGCACATCGATATCATGAAACGCTTCAACGATGACCCCGAAACCGAGGCCGTCATCATGGTGGGTGAAATTGGCGGTAGTGACGAGGAAGACTGTGCGCGCTGGATCAAGGCGCACATGACCAAACCTGTCGTGGGTTTCATTGCTGGAGTGACGGCACCTCCCGGCAAGCGCATGGGACATGCCGGAGCCATTATCTCGGGCGGTAAGGGAACCGCACAGGAAAAACTGGCGGTCATGGAAGAATGCGGGATCAAAATCACCCGCAATCCGGCCGAGATGGGAAAAACCCTGAAGTCGATCCTGTAGCATCCTGCGCCAGGCAGCTCCCCCCTCAGGGGGGAGCTGAAAACCACACGTCATCACTGGGCTTTCGCTTCTGCTTCCACGGTGGTGGCCAGGGCTTGGGCCCAGTGCTCCACTTGCGCCAGATTCTCTCCTTCCACCATGACCCGTATCAGGGGCTCGGTTCCGGAGGCACGAAGTAACACCCGGCCGTTACCTTGCAAGGCTTGCAGGGCGGCCTGCACAGTTGCCTGGACCCGGGGGTTTTGTTCCAGGTCAATCCGTTGTGAGGTGCGCACATTGATCAAACGTTGCGGGTAAAGGGTGACTTCGGCCGTATAGTCCCGTAACGTGGTCTGATGCTCCACCATCGCGGCTAGTACCTGCAAGGCCGAGATGATGCCATCTCCGGTACTATGTTTGTCATGACAAATGATGTGCCCCGAGTTTTCTCCTCCCCAGGTCCAGTTCCTGGCACGCATCATTTCCAGTACATGGCGGTCGCCCACGGCGGCCCGGACAAAGGGGATGCCGCGTTGCAGGAAGGCTTTTTCCACCGCCAGGTTGGTCATGGCGGTACCCACCACGCCCCCGGCAAATCCGGCTTGGCCTTGTCGATGTTTGACGATGGCAAACAGGAGTTGATCTCCATCATGCACTTGACCATGCGCGTTCACCATCATCAGGCGGTCGCCGTCCCCATCCAGGGCAATGCCCAGGTCGGCCGTTTCGGCCACAACCCGGGCCTGCAGGGTGGACAGATGCGTGGCGCCACAGCGGTCATTGATATTCAGTCCGTTGGGCGTGTTGCCCATGGCAATGACTTCGGCTCCCAGTTCGTGGAACACGAGCGGTGCAATGTGATAGGTGGCGCCATGGGCACAATCCACCACCAAACGCAGCCCCTTGAGATCCATTCGGGCCGGAAAGGTGCTCTTGCAAAATTCGATATAGCGCCCCGCGGCATCATCCATGCGGCGTACCCGGCCTAGTTGGGCCGAACTTTGACATTCCAGGGGCTGCTCCAGCAGGGCTTCTATGGCCAACTCCATCTGATCCGGGAGTTTGGTTCCCTCTGCCGAAAAGAATTTGATGCCGTTATCGTCAAAGGGATTATGGGAAGCACTGATCATGATGCCGGCCTGCAAACGCAAGGCGCGTGTGAGATAGGCGACTGCGGGAGTCGGCATGGGACCCACCAGTAACACATCCACCCCTGAGGCAGAAAGTCCGGCCTCCAAGACCGATTCCAGCATATATCCGGAAATTCGGGTGTCCTTGCCAATAATGACGCGGGGACGCTCCGTGCCATTACTCTGGGCATGCGCCAGCACCTTTCCTGCGGCGTAACCCAATTGCAGAATGAGATCGGGGGTAATGGGAGATTGCCCCACGCGTCCCCGGATTCCATCCGTTCCAAAATACCGTTTTGTCATCATGCAGCGGTCCTTGCCTTGCTGGCAGTGTAGAGAGTCGTGTTTACTCGGTGGCTCACTCCGGCAAGCCAGGCGTTCGCCAATCAGGCTGGGTCCATCACGGCTTGGCGCAGCGCCAAGGCTTGCCGGGTTGCGGCCACATCGTGCACGCGTACCATCCAGGCGCCACGCTCAAGCGCCAATAGGGCGGCAGTCAGGCTGGCAGGCAAGCGTTCCTCCACGCTGTGACCGGTAACGGCCCCGAGCACGGACTTGCGCGACAAACCCACCAGGAGCGGGTAGCCTAAAGTGGATAGCTGGGGCAGTGCGCGAAACAGGGACAGATTATGTGCCAGGGTTTTCCCGAAGCCGAATCCGGGGTCCAGCAGAATGCGCGCAGGCGCAATGCCGGCAGTTTGCGCTGCATGGGCCCGCTGCAGCAAAAAATGGCGCACCTCTTGCACAACATCGGTGTAGACCGGATCCTGTTGCATGGTGGAGGGGGTGCCCTGCATGTGCATCAAACATATCCCGGCTGGGCTGGCCGCGCAAATGTCCAGAGCGCCGGGGGCTTGCAAAGCCTGAATATCATTCACCAGGGAGACGCCCGCCTGCAACGCTGCCTGCATGACAGCCGGATGTCGGGTATCGATGGACAAGGGTACTGGACCGTTGGCCAGCGCCTCGATCACGGGTAGTACGCGCTGTAGCTCCTGGGCCTCACTCACGGGTTGCGAGCCTGGCCGGGTGGACTCGCCGCCGATATCCAGCACATCTGCTCCTGCCTCGATCAGCCGTTGTCCCTGATCTATGGCCTGCTGTCGTGCCAGATAACGCCCCCCGTCCGAGAAGGAATCGGGGGTGACATTGAGGATTCCCATGATGGCAGGGCGATCCAGAGGCAAGCGGTAGGATCCGCAATGAAAGTGAGTCATCCGTGGTGCCAAGGTCCTTGGGGACAGTCTGCTTGTGGGCCGTAGCCCACCAAGCGTGGTCAAGGAACGGTGGTCAGGTTTCCTGTGCCGGACGTGCAGGCCCGGGGGCGCTGCTGGGTGTACTACCCGTAGCGGCCGGAGGAGGTGATACCGTGGTTGTAGGGGCCGGCGGTTTGGGCGCACGTGGCGGGCGACCGGACATGATAT
>DAIDKJ010000179.1 GCA_027450105.1 Ferrovum sp. | reverse complement strand
CTTATACCGCCTCGGTGGGTTTTGATCACCGCCTGGCTCCTTTCGACATCCAGGGTTCTTTGGCTCATGCCCAGATGCTGCAAGAATCCGGGCTTTTGAGCCAGGACGATTGGAACAACATCCGTCAGGGACTGGAGGTGCTGTCCCAGGAAATTGAAACGGGCAAGTTCCGTTGGAATCTGGAGGACGAGGATGTCCATCTCAATATCGAACGACGCCTCACCCAACTGGTGGGAGATGCGGGTAAACGCCTGCATACGGCTCGCTCTCGCAACGATCAGGTGGCCACGGACATCCGTCTTTATTTGCGCCACGCCACGGATCAGATCCTGTCCCTGCTCCAACGAACACGACTAGCCCTACTGGATCTGGCACAATCCCATGTCAGCACGATCATGCCCGGCTTCACTCATCTTCAGGTGGCGCAACCCGTTACCTTTGGCCATCACCTCATGGCCTACGTGGAAATGTTTGGTCGGGACGCCCAACGGCTGTCCGAAGGTCGGCGGCGTATCAATCAACTCCCGCTGGGTGCGGCCGCCCTGGCTGGCACCAGTTATCCCATCCGCCGGGAACGTGTGGCCGAGCTTCTGGGATTCGAAGGGATTTGCCAGAACTCACTGGACGCTGTCTCTGACCGCGACTTTGCCATCGAGTTTTGCGCCACGGCGGCGCTTCTCATGACCCATATCTCACGCATGTCCGAAGAATTCATTCTCTGGATGAGCCCCCGCTACAATTTCATTCGAATCGGCGACGCCTTTTGCACCGGTTCTTCTATCATGCCGCAAAAACGCAATCCCGATGTTCCCGAACTGGCCCGAGGTAAAACCGGTCGGGTTTTTGGGCATCTCATGGGGCTGCTAACCCTCATGAAAGCCCAACCTCTGGCTTATAACAAGGATAATCAGGAAGACAAGGAGCCCCTCTTCGACACGGTGGACACGCTACTGACGACCCTGGAAATCTTCTCGGAAATGCTACGTGATATCCAGGTCAATGCCGACACCATGCGCCGTGCGGCTCTGGAGGGGTTTTCCACCGCAACGGATTTGGCGGATTATTTGGTCAAGAGGGGACATCCTTTTCGCGATGCCCATGAAATGGTTGCGCGCGCCGTTCGTCACGCAGAGTCCTTGCACTGTGACTTGTCGGAGCTTACTCTGGAGCAGCTCAGGACGTTTTCAGACCGTATCGATGCGGACGTGTACGCCGTTCTGACCCTGGAAGGATCCGTTGGCAGCCGCAACAGCTTGGGGGGTACTGCTCCGGAACAGGTGCGCGCCGCCATTGCCCGCGTTCGAGCTAGTCTCCTGGAGCAAGAGCACTTGTTTTAGGCGTCTGCTCCCGGCAAATTTTTCGGGTTTCCGGAATGGATAACCGCTCGCCAAACCAGGTGCAATGGGTGATGCGCTGACTTTTTTTCTGACAATAGGCACAGGCGGCGCAAACTCCGAACAAAGGTTTTCCAGACTGGCCTTGCACTGTATGCAAGATGGATCGCAACAACGAAACACTATCACGAATGCGGTTGGCGCTCATATCCCGGGTAGCCTGGTTCCATAATCCGGTAGGGTTGGCTTCGCGCAAAAACATCTCGCCCGTTTCGCTCAGACGCAATCGCACAACCCGCTTATCCATCTCATCCTGATAGCGCTCCACCAAACCGCGCCGATCCAACAACAGCAAACTTTGCGAGACAGTTCCTTTGGTCAGGCCTAGGTATTCTGCCAAAGCCTGAGGGGTATTACTAAAGCGATTGGCTTGCTGCAAGAACAGCATGGATTGAATGTGCACCGGCTGAAGTCCCTGTCCACTCCCGGCACGGCGAAACTCTGCCCGCATCAGGTTTTCAAGGCGGCTGACGAGCTCCAGCAAGGAAGTTGGCGTTTTTTGCATCTATCTATAGTATTGATTCAATACAAAAATGTCAAAAATAAAATCCTTGGAATAATTATATCGAACCGATATCGATGAATGCCTATCTTTATGAATTGGATTGGTATTTTAACAAACGGTACAATTTTTCCGGGTCAACTCATTTTTTTTTACATTCCCGGGATGGAAGCAGCCCACATTTCTGCTAGCGCAAGAGAGGGGGGTCATTGGCGCAACTTGTGGCGATTGCGCCCGCCAGCAGCAAATTCAAAGGCCATTACACAACCGCACCCCTGCAGTCATTTTCACTATGATAGACTAAGCGCATGAGATCTGTGGGCCGCCCTGTGCGTTTTTTTTGGATTTTAGTACTGAGCACTCCGTTATGCGGTTGCGGCCTCAAGGGCCCCCTCTTTCTCCCGCCCAAACCCGTCACCGGCAATTCGACCCCTTCAACCCCTCCCAAACCACCTGAAGCGCCGACCGGAACCACAACGTCCCCTACAACTCCCACGAAGACACCATGAAGACAGACTTCTTCCTGACTCCCGAATTAACCAGAAACAATCAGGGGGAATTGATGTATGAGGGGGTATCCCTAACGCTTCTGGCGCAAGATCATGGCACCCCCTGCTATGTGTATTCCAAAGCAGCCATCTGCAACGCATGGCAGGAATTCGATGAAGCCTTCAAACCACTCTCCGCATTGATCTGTTACGCCGTCAAGGCCAATTCGAACCTATCACTGCTGCGCTTGCTGGCCCGCCTGGGAGCAGGATTCGATATTGTCTCTGGTGGCGAATTAGGGCGTGTTCTGGCTGCTGGAGGAGATCCGCGCAAGGTTGTGTTTTCCGGAGTGGGAAAATCCAGCTCGGAAATAGAGCAGGCAATGCTTGCCGGGATTTTATGCTTTAACGTAGAGTCCCTGCCCGAATTGGAACGGCTGTCCCATATCGCCTCGGCACTCGGGATTTGCGCTCCCATTTCCTTGCGCGTAAATCCTGATGTGGACCCTAAAACCCATCGCTATATTGCTACCGGTTTAAAACAAAGCAAATTTGGTATTGCCTACGAATCGGCCTTGGCACTGTATGAGCACGCGCGTACGTTGCCTGGTATCCAGATCACCGGCATCGATTGTCACATAGGCTCCCAGATCACCACCATGGCCCCCTTTCTAGAGGCCTTGGAGCGCATTCTTCGCCTGGTAGAACGCTTGGATGCAGTGGGTATTCCCCTGCGGCACCTCGATCTGGGGGGAGGATTGGGCATTCGCTATCACGACGAGGAACCCATTGCACTGCGCAGCTATGCACAAGAAATTGCTCAGCGACTGCGCCACTTCAGTGGTCGCTTGCTGCTGGAACCAGGGCGTCGGATCATGGGCAACAGCGGTCTTTTCCTCACCCGCGTC
>DAIDKJ010000178.1 GCA_027450105.1 Ferrovum sp. | reverse complement strand
GGATGTCATCGCATGCCATCCGCTCGAATTTCTCGCGGACAAAGGCGGGCCAAACACTGAAATATCCTTGCACGCGAACCGGCGGCAGCCGATGCGCGGTTCGTGCGGCTTCATGGAAACGGGATGCCACGGTTTCAGGGGTCCACTCAGTCACAGCAGCCTCCGTTGGCGCAAGATCCATAGAGGCGATTGCCGATCCTGCGGATGAGCTCTCGCTCAACCAAATCGAGCCTTTTGTCGTTGGCTGAAATCACCAGGATGTGGTGCTCCTGCCATCCGTCGCGCTTGGTCGCTTCGACGTCCATGGGTTCTGGCTGGAATCGGCCCAGGGGCGATGGGTAGCGTGGTGCGGGAATTTTCATCTCACACCTCCTGGGTTTCGAGGGCCCAGTGCAATAAGGCCAGGGCATCCGCTTCGTTGTCATCGGGCACTGGATGGCCCTTGGCCCGCATGGCGGCGATCACCTCCTCCTTGCTGGCGTTGCCACGGCCTGTGGCGTGCTTCTTGATCGTGCCCACCGGCACCCCCTGGTAGGGAATCTGGTGGTGCTCGCACCAGGCAGTCAGGTGTGCCATGAAACCGCCGTAGGCGTGGGCGGCATCGACACCGGCATGGCTGCGCACTTCCTCGAAGTACACGGCATGGATGTCGGTTGCCATGGCCTTGATTTCAGTGAGCCAGCGCTTGAACCGGAGGTATCGCATGCCACCGCCTTCAAACCGACCTGGCTTGAAATGATCGGTGCCACTGGTGATGGTGCCGTCCCGGTGTTGCAGCGCCCATCCGGTGTGAGTGCCCAGATCAAGCGCCAGGATTGAACGGTGGATTTCAGGAAACGGATCCGGATGGGAAGATGCCCTCCTACGTATGGATGAGGGAACCTCTGTTCCCTCTCCTACGTAGTAGGAGGGGGAGTTTTCTCCAACTTGAATGAGGGGTAAAAAAGAATAAGAACAACGGGTTGGTGTAGTTGGCAAGTTGGCAGGTTGGAAAAATTGCCAACCTGCCAACAACTCCATAACTGATTGATTGAATTGAAATTCAAGTTGGCAACCATTTGCCAACCTGCCAACTGGGGTCAAAAATGGGGGGTAGTTGGCAAACATTTTGCCAACTTGCTGTTGCGTATTCATGCGAACTCCTGGGGAGGGTTAAGGTCGTCTTGGTAAACCCACACTTCGGGGTTTTCCACGGGCAGCAATGCCCCTGTTTGCGGGCATTTGAAGTGGGTGGGCAGGATGCGAACTTCGCGGACCTGCACTTCACCAGTCACCGGATCCGGGTCACCAGCGGGCAGGGGAATGACCATGTCTTCTACGCACAGATAGCCATACTTGGTTCGCGCAGGCGGCAGGCCATAGGCTGCGGCATTGCGGAAAAACTTGGCGTCACCCTGGGTGGCAAGCACTGAAATCCGGTCGCGGATACTGCGCTCGCCACCCAGTCCAGCCTTGCTTTCGAAGGCCTCGGCAAACTGGTTCGCGGTATAACAGCACCCATGATTCCTGGCCTCGTCAAACAGAAGCTGCAGAATCACGTCTCCCTTGCGCCGGCGCTCGGCATCGAGCTTCTTGCCGTATTCCTGCTTCACCAGCCGTTCGTTGGGATTGACCTCGCGCCACTCGCCATTGATCTTGTCCACGTACTTTTGCGGGATACCTGCGCCGTTGCGCAATTCGTGGAAGAGCTGCCGTGTCGTGCACGCCTCGTCCGGGCGATACAGCAGCATGCCGGTGGAGTAATAGCCACGCAGACTCCCGGCGCCAGCCAGCGCTTGGAACGGGTCCTCTTCGAACTGCTTCTTGGAGAGCTTCCTGGTGTGGTGGGCCAGGATCACCCCGGCATCCGGATTCACTGCCTGGCGAAGGCGATCCACGCGCTGCGACAGGAAAAACAACATCGCGCCGTTGTCGTTTTCTCCGCCGGCATCGCCCCCGTCGAAGACATTGCGGATCGGATCGATGACAATGATGTCGGGCGGCAGGCCATCGAACGCATTCCGCATCGCCGGGATGATCTGTTCCAGGCCAGCCTCATTGAGCAGCATACGAAGTTGCGGTGTGGCGATGAAATTGGCCCGAGCCTGTGCCAGCCCGTGGGCTGGCAGTCGAATCTGTTTGACGCGCTCGCGCAAGTAGTGGTACTGGACCTCGGCCTGCAGATAAAACACCCGTAATGGTTGTGACGGCGTCATACCCAAAAATGGCAGGCCTGCTGCCATGTGCGTGAGCCATGCAAGCAGAAAGTCGCTCTTGCCAACTTTGGGTGCGCCACCAAAAACCAACATGCCACCGGGTGTGAGCACGCGAGGAAAAATCAGGTCGGGAGGCACGGGCGAATTGTCATCGAGCAGTTCGCCCAGGGTGAAGGTCGGCAACAGGGGCACTGCCGCCTTGACCACCCGGCGCTCGCCCTGCGCGATGAACCCGGCACAGTCAAACCCCTCGACCACGGCATCAGCCGCGTCCCATTTGGCTGGTTTGTCGATCGGGGGCACCAGAATCGCCACCGATGCGCCCCCGGCTGCGGCGCAAGCGCGTGCTGCACTCTCGGCGTAATCCCAACCGGGCGCATCGCGATCCGGCCAGATCACCACGGCCTTTCCCGCCAGTGGGCTCCAGTCGGTCTTGTTCGCCGGGGCCTTGGCTCCGTTCATGGCCGTGGTAGCGACGATGCCGCTGGCGATCAGCGCATCCGCACATTTCTCTCCCTCGACCAGGACGACTATCCGTGCTGTCGAAATCGCCGGGAGGTTGTACAGCGGTCGCGGATCCGGCGCACGCCACATCCGGGCGCGGACATCCCAGGGGCGATATTCCTTGCCGGAGGGCGGATCAAACCGGTAGACGCAAGCGATCAATTCACCGGTGGCCGTCTGGTAATCCCACTTGGCGGTGTAAGGGCCCAATTCATCCCTGGCCCCCTGTCGAACCGCCTGAGCGGGTAGCAATCGTACTGGCGCGAATCCAATCCACCGGCTGATTTCGTCTATGACCTGGGGAAAGTCATGGCGTGATGACAGGTTGCGTGATCGTGCCCACAACTCAATGTGGTCACCGCCTGTGTCATCCGCGAAATCCTTCCAGAGTCCTCGCCGTGGCCCTTCCAGCTCAACCACCAGGCTTTTTCCGGGCGAGCCGTCGACATCGCCCACATAGAACTTGCCACCCCGGATTCGCCCGTTGGGAAACAGGTAGTGCAGCATGGCTTCGAGTCGATCCAGAAGGGCCGCGCGCAGCGCATCCGTGTCGGATGCCGTACCAGCGCCTTGTTCCGGGTCCCCGTTGTAGTCCAGCCAGACGAGGCTGTCTGCCGTC
>DAIDKJ010000177.1 GCA_027450105.1 Ferrovum sp. | reverse complement strand
ATCCATACAGCCAAAGTCGCAAACAAGACCGCGGCCAAACCCGCCAGTACCCAAAGCCAGGGTTTGACCGAGAACAGAAAAATCCAGAACCAGCCACTGTGCCGGTTGCCATACATGAAATGCGAACCCACCATGGTGGACTGATAAATCCCCTGACGATTCTGCCAAGCGAAATCCCCCCGTAGTTTGTTCCAGTTGCGCGCGGCCACCAGATTCCAGGCTGCAGCTTTCAGGTTTTGTGGGTTGGTAGTAAGAAAAGTGACCGCCACATGCCCCTTATAGGGCGTGTGTGCTTCCACCAGATAGGCGGTGGCTGGCAACCGGGTTGCGCCCATCCAAGGTTTGTCTTTGCCATGATGGTTCGCCAGTTGCCACTGGATACCATTCTGCAGCAGGCGCACGGGGCTGGCAGAAAGCCAAGATGCCGGGATAGAAGCCGGAGTCCCGATGGCCAGAACATTACCCGTGGCAGGTCTCGAAAAGGTGGCCTGCGCGCCGGGCAGGGGCGAATGTGCGGACTGGACCAGTCGTCCGAACAAGGTCAGACCCGCCGACCAGTTCGCCGGGGTTCTTTCACCATACCATACGGAAAGATTGCGTCCTGCCCCATGGATCGCCAGCGGAAACCCCGTGTGCTGGAAGAGGGCGAGATTAGGCAACAGCGTATAACGGTGCGTGGTGGGCAACTGCAAGGTGGAATCAGGGAAAATGGATACCCTACCCCCCGCAATCTGAAAGGTGATGTGATTTTCACCGCCCGCCAATGCCGAGAAAGGGATGGTGGTTTGGTAATTGGCTACCCCTGGGGTAAGTTTCCACTCGGATATCCAGTGGTGATTGGCCATGACGGTGATGATGGGCTGGGTGGTGGGGTTCGTCAGCGGCACCGTGGCCATGGTCAATTTCATTTTTAAATTGCTCTGCCGCGAGGCAAAGAGGCCGCCGGGCATCCAGAAGTCGATATCCGCGCTACCGTGAGGCGTGTTTAATGTGGAGTTGCCGCCGTAAAGGTCGTGCAAACTCACCACCTGCCCCGGATACACGGCATTCTGGGGACCAAAATTCATGGCCATCACCTGCGCACTACCGATGACACTCCAGCGATGACCGAGCGGTAGCATGTTACGGTTCACTGCAAAGGCGCGAGCAGCGGCGAGCACCTGGGCGTCGTCGGTGCCGGTAAATACCAGGATGGCCCCCAAAGAGTTGTCAGGATCGCGCGCCAGGAAGACCGTCGGACCCGTAATGGGTGCGCGCGGTCGCAGTGCCGCAGGCAACTCCGAAGCTTCTCCGATCACGCCAGAAACACCCAGATGAGCGGGCAGCGCAGAAGATGTGACGGCAGCGCCCATTTGCGCATCGACGTGCAGCAAATTGGCCGAGCGCAGGGCCAAACCTGCGACCGCCTCTTGTGCAGCAGTGAGTAATGCAGGATTGGTATTGCCATAAAATTGAATGTGCAAGGGTAAAACGCCTTTTGTAGCGGCCTCACTCAAAATCATGGGTAAATGCGAAAAATCCATATGCTTCCACGGGATACGCTGCGGAGCGTAACTGAGCTGTGAGGCACTGTAGTCAATCTGGGTCCAGGCCCCCGTAGGTACCGCTTTCGCAGGTGGCGTCGCATGCCCGGGAATAGTCTGAATTTGGAGCAGGTAGGTACCCGCAGTAAAGGTCTGATGGCCGAGCAAAACCGTGAAGCTCCCCCGTGGCAGTTTGGGGTTCAGGGAGACAGCACCGATAATCTTATGATCCATGGAGACCACCAGCTGAGATCCCGCCGTGGTATCCGGACTGGTCAGATAACGAACCTGGAGTGTTGCGTTTTGGGCCGTGTAATGGGGCTGCACCTTCCAGGTCAGCTGCGCGGTTTCATGACCGGAACGCAGCACCGTGATTTTTTTGCCTTGGGCCAGTGCCGATAGGGGCAGGCTTACTGGGTCAGCGGTGGTTTGCGCGATCGCGGGCACGATACCAAGCAGCAGGCAGGCAAGGCCTGCAGAACATATAGTTGTTGCGTATTTGCGTTTCATCGCTAGCATGACGTGTCCTTTGTGGTTTTTATCCGCGATCGGAACGATTGTAAAACGCCACTGTCCATAAGGAGCGCGCATTTACCACAAACAGACGATGGGTACTACGCATCACAGCATGTACTCCTTGGTTCAGGATGAACTGCATGTTGTTACCGAGACCTGCAGTAGATTTTTTGGCAATATACAAATAAGCAGCGAAAAAAGAGATTCTTTTACGCCGTTGCTCCAATCGTTCCTCCAGTTGTCGACTGTCGCCGTAGATCAAGTCCACTATCTCGGCTTTTTGCTGGGTGTTTTGGTATTGGAATTGCACCCCAAGCTGCCCAGAAATATTGCTCTTTACTTTTGCTGGAATATGAATTACACGCCCTTTCTCACGTACGCTTTCTAACCAAATAATGATATTTTCTTGTGGTTTTAATGTTTCATGAACGCCTTCTGAACTGGGCATTCGGAGAGATGCTCCTCCCGTGGACAGATCGGTGATACGTACTGCTATACGACGATCATTCGCAGCGTGAAAAACAGCAGGAATGGGGTGCATCGGCGCAATGCGGAATTGTTCGCGACGCTGTTTACGCTCTAGGGTCACACTGACGGCTGCAGCTACAATCATGAAGTTAATGAATTCCCACATCATAGTGAAAATAAGCTGCGGACGCTCCCCAGGATGGTTCAGCCAACGCCAGCCACCCACAATCAATGATAGTAAAACAATCAACAGCAATAGATACTGCACCCACGCTGTCGGAGCTATGGAATCTCTGTCCAGTTGTTCACCTTTTGGGGTTACCTTGAAGGACAATTTTCCGGGCCTGAGAATGGTCGCGGCAAGTGCCGGCGCTGCCAGAGGTGTTTGTACCATCTCGTACACGTCAGAGATCAGCGGCCAACGAATTTTTCCAAAGATGAAGTCGGAAAAAATCATGGTGGACAGAAAGTAGGGCACACCATATATCGCGTACTGCTCTGTGGTAGCATTATAAACCATGATTCCGAACAGGAGAAACATGGATGGCGCCAGAATCGTTATAATGCGTGAAAATGGAAAAAACCAGTAGGAAAAACTCGCCAAATAAGCAATGCGTTGCATCGGCTTCAACCCAGGGAGGGTCAGTGGATTTTTAAAATGCAGCAATTGCAACGCGCCCTGTGCCCACCGTACGCGTTGTGCAATGAAACTCATCATTGTTTCGGGTTGCAAACCAATGCTCAGGGATTCATTCAAAAATACGCTATGATATCCCTTGGCGTGCAGGATCATCGCAGTTTCGGCATCCTCC
>DAIDKJ010000176.1 GCA_027450105.1 Ferrovum sp. | reverse complement strand
CTCCTGGGGGTTTTCATGGGGAAAGAAAGGAGAGTAGCTCCAGCGGATGGGTGATCATGCCATCCGCAGGCCATTCTTCGGGGGCCAATCCGTCACCCAAATAGCCGTAACGGGCGATGATCCCTTTGGCTCCTGCCGCTTGAGCCGCTTGCATGTCGCGTGCGTCATCCCCCAGGTAGAGCAGAGATCGTATCGGCAGTTTGAGTTCATGGGCCGCTCCGTTCAGGGGGTCGGGGTAGGGCTTTGGCCGCGCATAGGTGTCGCCGCTCACAACGCATCCGGCGCGCTCTGCCAAACCCAATTGCCGTACCAGAGGGAGCGTAAAGCGTGCTAGTTTGTTTGTGACGATGCCCCAGGGGATACGGCGCTGATCCAGCGCGCCAAGCAGTTCATGAACCCCGTCGAACAGACGGGTATCCACGCACAGATGGTCGTGGTACAGGACTAAAAATTCATCCCTGAGTTCTTCATAGTAGGGGTCGGATGGGGAGAGGTCGAAGCCGGCTTTGAGGAGTCCTCTTGCGCCGTGTGAGGCCAGGGGCCGCAACGCACTCAAAGGCAACGCGGGACGGTCGTAGCGTAAACGCAGTGTGTTCAAGGCCCAGGCCAGATCGGGCGCGGTGTCTGCAAGCGTACCGTCCAGATCGAACAGTACCCCCAGGATAGGTCGCAAGGAGTCTACGGGCCCGGCAATCACGTGCGGCGACAGTGTAGAAAGTAGTTGACGCCGGTGTCCTGGCTTAAAAAATAGCGCTGTGTGATGGGGTTATAGCTCATGCCACTGAAATTCTCGGGGAACAAACCCGCTTGGCGAGCCATTCGGGCCAGTTCGGAGGGTTTGATGAAACGGGCGTAGTCGTGGGTTCCCTTGGGAAGCAGTTTGAGAAGATATTCCGCGCCCAGCACGGCCATCACATAGGCGCGTGGATTGCGGTTGAGTGTGGAAAAGAAAACATGTCCTTGGGGTTTGACCAATCGTGCGCAGGAAACGATGGTGCTGAGGGGGTCTGGTACATGCTCCAGCATTTCCATGCAGGTTACTACATCAAACTGCCCGGGCCGGGCCAAGGCCATGTCTTCTGCGCTGATGAGCTGATAATCCACCGCCAGGCCGGATTCCAGCAAATGCAGGCGGGCAACGCCCAATGGTTTGTCGGCCAGATCGATGCCAGTGACCTGAGCACCACGACGTGCCATGGATTCGGCCAGTATGCCGCCTCCACAGCCCACGTCCAACACTTGCTTGCCTTTGAGGGAGGCTGCCAGATCAATCCACTCCAGACGGAGTGGATTGATGTCGTGCAACGGCTTGAACTCGCTGTTGGGATCCCACCAGCGGTGGGCGAGAGCGCTAAACTTGTGGAGCTCGGCCGGGTCCTGATTAGTTTTCAATGATGATCTCGGCGCGGCGGTTTTGAGCACGACCTGCCTTGGTTTTGTTGCTGGCCACAGGATCTTTTTCGCCCCGACCTTCGGCTTCGATCTTATAGGCGGGCACACCTTTGCTCACGAGATAGGCCTTGACGGCTTCTGCACGTTGCAAAGAGAGTTTCTGATTGTATTTTTGTGTGCCGATGCTATCCGTATAGCCCACCACCTTGACGGACTTGATAGAGTCTGTGCCGGACTGGTGGGCTTTGGCCAGCTCGCTGTCAATATGGTTTTTACCTTCTGGCTTGAGGATGGCCTTGTTGAAGTCGAACAGAGCATCCGCAGACAGGACGATCTTGTCATGTTTGACCCCAGGGGCTGGCGCTGGGGCAGGAGCGGGTGCTGCCACTGGCGCAGCGGCCACTGGTTTGGGGGCTTCCACCTTGGGTGCGGGTGCATGTTGACCGCAATTGACCGTGGGGGTGGCGCTCATGTCGCCGGCTCCGGTGCCCCAGCACTCGCCAAAGGCGTCATGCACGACCGATCCGTCGGCAGCGCGCACGATGGTGGGGTATAGATGATCGTCAGCCCAAGCGGCACTGCCACTGGTCAATCCGAGGGCAAGACCCAGGGCGAGCGTGACGGTATTCATGCGGATTGCTTTCGGGGTCAGGGGGTGTTTCATTGCGATGGTCTCCAGATTTGAGGTAGAGGTTTGGTCAGTGGTCATCAATTTTATTTGTAGTTTTGCAGGAATCATCCTCTCGGGATGAAGGCTGGTTTACCGAGTTTTCAACTGATCCTGCAGGGATGCATACAGTCAGCAGCAACATTATAAAGGATTCTGAAATTTCATGGTTATGTTATGATTTGACGCTTTGAAAGCGCGCGAGTCGTTTGCGCACCTGACCCATACCTATGACCACCCCATTCGCCAAGGAAACACTCCCCGTCAGTCTGGAAGATGAAATGCGTCGTTCCTATCTGGAATACGCCATGAGTGTAATCGTGGGAAGAGCGCTGCCCGATGTGCGCGATGGTCTTAAACCGGTGCATCGGCGTGTCCTGTTCGCCATGCATGAACTCTCCAACGATTTCAACAAGCCGTACAAAAAATCCGCCCGCATCGTCGGTGATGTCATCGGTAAATATCATCCCCATGGGGACACGGCCGTCTACGATGCCATTGTGCGGATGGCCCAGGATTTTTCCCTGCGCTACCCGCTTATCGACGGACAGGGAAACTTTGGCTCGGTGGATGGTGATAATCCGGCAGCCATGCGTTACACAGAAATTCGCATGGCACGCATCACCCACGAGCTATTGGCGGATATTGATCGTGAAACGGTGGATTTCGGCCCAAATTATGACGGCTCGGAACAAGAGCCCCTCATTTTGCCCGCGCGTTTTCCCAACCTGCTGGTCAATGGTTCTTCGGGGATTGCCGTGGGTATGGCCACTAATATTCCTCCCCATAATCTCGGGGAAGTCATCAAGGCCTGTCTGGCGCTGCTATCCAATCCGGACATTTCCATCGAGTCCTTGATCGACATCATTCCAGCACCCGACTTTCCCACGCGCGGCATCATTTATGGTACGGCCTCGGTTCGCGAGGGTTATTTGACCGGACGTGGTCGGGTGTTGATGCGCTCCCGCACCCATGTGGAAGACATGGATAAGGCCGGTGGGCGTCAGGCCATCATCGTGGACGAACTGCCCTACCAGGTCAACAAAGCCAACTTGATCATCAAGATTGCCGAGTTGGTCCGCGAAAAGCGCATTGAAGGCATTTCCGATCTGCGTGACGAGTCCGACAAATCCGGCATGCGCGTGGTGATCGAACTCAAACGGGGCGAGTTGCCCGAGGTGGTCCTCAACAATCTGTTCAAGCAAACCCAGTTGCAGGAATCCTTCGGCATGAATATGGTGGCGCTGGTGGATAACCAGCCGCGCCTGCTGAACCTGAAACAGTTT
>DAIDKJ010000175.1 GCA_027450105.1 Ferrovum sp. | reverse complement strand
CATGTAGCTGCCCTGCATGTCGGCCCACAGCAGCGGGCCGCCGCGCCACTGCGGGAACCCGTAACCGGCCAGATACACCATGTCGATGTCGGAGGCGCGCTGCGCGATGCCCTCCTGCAGGATGCGCGTATTGGTAACGAACACATCGTCCCCTACCAGTTGGGTGGTTTTTCCCAGACGCTGCGTGAGCGTTTTCCACCCCGGCCAGTCGCCCTCGGCCATACCGTCCTCGATGGTCACCAGGGGATATTTCGCCACCCAGGCTGCCAGGTAGTCGGTAAACTGCTGCGCATCGAGCACCCGTCCTTCGGCCTTCAGGTGATAGCGTCCGTCCTTGTAAAACTCGGAACTGGCGCAGTCCAGACCAATGGCAATCTGCTCTCCCGGGCGGTACCCGGCCTGTTCGATGGCCTCCATGATCAACCCCAGGCCCGCTTCATTGTTGGGCAAACGCGGGGCAAAACCTCCTTCATCACCCACGGTGGTGGGCAATCCCTTGGCATCGATCAAACGCTTGAGAGCATGAAACACCTCTGCCCCATAGCGCAAACCCTCGCGAAAACTGGGAGCCCCCAGGGGCAAAATCATGAACTCCTGCATGTCGAGTCCATTGTTGGCATGGGCTCCGCCATTGATGACGTTCATCATGGGAACCGGCATTTGTACCGCACTGGCCCCACCCAAATAGCGGTAGAGCGGCAAGCCGGACTCTTCGGCAGCGGCCTTGGCGCAGGCCAAGGACACCGCCAGAATGGCGTTGGCCCCCAGGCGCGCCTTGTTGTCGGTACCATCCAGTTCGATCATCGTGCGATCGATCAGGGCCTGTTCGGCCACATCCAGGCCCACCAGGGCTTCATAAATTTCCGTATTCACGTGGGCCACGGCCTTGAGGACTCCCTTCCCCAGATAACGGGAGGGATCTGCGTCGCGCAGTTCCATGGCTTCCCGGGTTCCCGTGGAAGCGCCCGAGGGGACGGCAGCCCGGCCCAAGGTACCTTCTTCGGTGACCACCTCGGCCTCTACCGTGGGATTACCGCGTGAATCCAGAATTTCTCTGGCCAGAATATCAACGATTGCAGTCATGAATGTTCCTGTAAAGAGCCCTGTCACACAGGGCAGAATGAGTGAGCGCACGGGGTTGACTTGGCGCACTGATAGCCGCCAGACCTCCCCACGCGAGATATAGTGTAAAAGGACTTCGTGGCACCCCCATGACAAGACCAGCGCAACGCTGTACCCACCGGGGCGCTCATGCCAACTCCTCCAGACCGCGATCTTTTACCAGCCGATCCAGCGCCATGAGGGTTTCCAGCAGGGAACGCATACGCCCCAAAGGCCAGGCATTGGGACCATCGGACAAGGCTTGCTCGGGGCGCGGGTGGGTTTCCATGAACACTCCCGCCACCCCGCTGGCCACGGCAGCACGCGCCAACACCGGAACGAATTCACGCTGTCCCCCACTGGCCTGCCCCAGTCCGCCGGGCAGTTGCACCGAATGGGTGGCATCAAATACCACGGGACACTGGGTTTGGCGCAAAATGGCCAAGGAGCGCATGTCCGACACCAGATTGTTGTAGCCAAAGGAAACGCCTCGTTCACACACCAGGATATTGTCCTGGCCGCTGGCGGCCCGGGCCTTGTCCACCACATGTTTCATGTCACCGGGCGCCAAAAACTGCCCCTTCTTGATATTGACCGGCTTGCCCGCACTAGCCACGGCCTGGATGAAATCGGTTTGCCGGCATAAAAAAGCCGGTGTTTGCAGCACATCCACCACGGCCGCCACGGCCGCCACATCTTCCCGTTCGTGCACATCCGTCAACACTGGCACGCCCAACTCCTGGCGCACTGCTGCCAGGATTTCCAGTCCCTGGTCACGCCCCATGCCGCGAAAGGACTGCCCGGAGCTGCGATTGGCCTTGTCGTATGAGGCTTTGAAAATAAAGGGCATGCCCAAGGAGTGACACAGATCCCGTAGGGTTCCGGCCACCTCGAAGGCCAGTTCGCGGGACTCGATGACGCATGGTCCGGCGATGAGAAACAACGGGTGCTCCAGGCCAGCCTGAAAGTGCGCCAGCTTCACAGGACCGACTCCTGGCGCAGCGCCAGATCCGCATGGTGGCGCAAGGCCGCCTGGATGAAGGCTGAAAACAAGGGATGACCGGTGCGGGGTGAAGAGGTGAACTCGGGGTGGAACTGACAGGCCACAAACCAGGGGTGATCGGGCAATTCCACCATTTCACACAGGGAGTCCTGATGCGAGTAGCCCGACACCCGTAGCCCCTTGGCCTGCAGCTGGGGCAGGAGTTCGTTGTTGACTTCATAGCGATGGCGGTGACGCTCCACGATGCAGTCCTTGCCATAAATCTGGTGGGCCAGGGTGCCCGCTTCCAGTTGGCATTGCTGCCCCCCCAAGCGCATGGTTCCACCCAGGTCGGAGGATGCGGAGCGTTGCACCAGATGCCCCTCCAGGGTGCGAAATTCCGTAATCAGGGCTATGACCGGATAGGGGGTGGCGGGGTCGAATTCGGTACTATGGGCCCCCGGCATCAAAGCACAATGGCGTGCAAACTCCACCACGGCCAACTGCATGCCCAAACAGATGCCCAGATAGGGCACACCCGTTTCCCGGGCGTAGCGCACGGCCAGAATCTTGCCTTCCACGCCCCGTTTGCCAAACCCTCCGGGCACCAGGATGGCGTCCATCTCCTGCAAACAGGCGGTTCCTTCTGCTTCGATGCGTTCCGAATCCACATAGTGGATATGGATGCGCGAGCGCTCGTGAATCCCTGCATGGATCAGCGCCTCGGAAAGGGATTTGTAGGATTCCGTCAGGTCCACGTACTTGCCCACCAGGGCCACTTGCACGCTGTACAAGGGGTTTTCCAGGGCATACACCAGGGCATTCCAGGAGGACAGATCAGCGGCGCGGGCAAGGATGCCCAGCTTATGGCACACGATTTCATCCAGCATCTGGCGGTGCTGGCCCCCAGGGATCTTGTAGATGCTGTCCACGTCCGGGGCGGAGATGACGGCTTCCACGGGCACATTGGTAAACAGGGCGATTTTGCGGCGCTCGTCTTCGGGCAGATCGCGGTCGGCACGACACATGAGCACATCGGGTTGAATGCCGATTTCACGCAGTTCCTTCACGGAATGCTGGGTGGGTTTGGTTTTGATTTCTCCGGCCGCGGGCAGATAAGGCAGCAGCGTCAAATGGATGAAGCAGGTGTGATCACGAGGCAGTTCGATGGACATTTGACGAATGGCTTCCAGAAACGGTAGCGATTCGATATCTCCCACCGTCCCCCCGATTTCCACGATGGCCACCTGCGCATTGGCCGCCCCCAGGCGGATGCATTGTTT
>DAIDKJ010000174.1 GCA_027450105.1 Ferrovum sp. | reverse complement strand
AAGGTGGCGGCCAATCCCGTCACGGGCGAGTACACCCTGGCCAATGGGGTCTACACCTTCGCAGTTGGGGATGTGGGAGTCGCGGTACTCATCGACTATCTGTACACCACCGCCACCGGGGGCAGTCGCATCACCTTGAGCAACCAGTTCATGGGAACGACCCCCACCTTCATGGGGATCTTTACGGCCCATGTGGGGGCCAAGGTGGCCACCATGAAACTTAATCTGTGCACCTCCACCAAGCTCTCCTTTGCCACCAAGCTCGAGGACTACGCCATTCCCGAGCTCGACATCAGCATCATGGCGGATGCGGCCAACAACATCGGCGTCATCTCCTTTGCCGACTGAGGATCATCATGATTGACGGAAAAGAACTCACGCTGGGCGATCAGACCTTCGTCTGCCCACCGACGCCCTTTGCCTGCGTGCGCAAGTATGAGGACATCTTCAACGGCAAGATGGACGCTACGCTCAACCAGATGGCGGACATCCTGTTTGCCACCCTGCGGCGCAATTATCCCGATCTCAAACAGGACGTGTTCGAGTTCCAGAACCTGGACATTGCCAACTTCCGCGAAGCCTTCCAGATCTGTCTGACGGTCAATCAGCCCCGGGGGATTGAGCCGGGGGAAGTGCATCCGGGGAACCCATAGACTGGGGGGCGTTGTACTGCCAGATCATCGACCGCACTGGTTGGAGCTGGGAGTACATCGATACCCAGATGGATATTCCCCGGCTGTTTGCATTGAAACAGTACTGGGCTAAAAACCCGCCCTTGCGCGAGATGGTTCAGGCGTATCTGGGCATCAAGACTGAAACCAGAGCAGTCATCAATAAACCCAGCACCGCGTGCTCCCAAAACACGGAAGCCGATCTGCAGTCCTTCATCGAGCTATTTCAGGCTGCAGGGGGCCGGCGAGGATAACCATGGCATCCAGAATCGGATCGCTCGAGATCGACATCAAGGCCAATATCGCCCGGCTTTCTCAGGACATGCAGGCGGCCAGAAGCGAAGTGCAAAAATCCACCCGCGGAATTCAGGATCATGTGGCGCAGATGCAAAAGAACATCCGCGAGCACATGGAGGGGATCAGGAAATCCTTCGAGGTGTTCAAGGTGTTGGGGGAATTGGGCGGCCTCACTGCGGTCGCCTCCCAATTGATGGCACTGGGAAAGTCCGCCGCCGAATATGGCGATGAGATCGCGCACGCGTCGCGCAAAACCGGGATTTCCACAGACACCCTGCAGGGCCTTAAATTCGCTGCCGCGCAAAGCGATGTGTCCTTTACGCAATTGCAGCAGGGCTTGTTTCGGCTCACGCGGGCCATGGCCTCCGTGGGACAAGGCAATAAACAGGTGGCGGGGGCATTTCAAAGCGTGGGCTTGAGTGCTCAAGCGCTTAAAAACATGCGTCTCGAAAATGTGCTGATTCATGTCAGTGACGCCTTTGCCAAAAGTCAGGATGGGGCAGCCAAGGCCGCGATTGCCATGCAGCTCTTTGGGCGCGCCGGGGCGGATCTGATTCCGTTTCTGGACCAGGGCTCGCAGAACATCGATACCCTCACCAAAAAAGCACATGAACTGGGGCTGGTGTTGAGTGACCAGGCGATTGCCAAGGACGCGGCGTTCAACGAGAGCCTCAAATCCCTGGGCGCGCAACTCAAGATGGCGGCGGTGGGCTTTGGGTCCGATCTCACCCCGGCGATCCAGTCCATGACGGATGCGCTGTCCGAGAGCTTGAAGCCTGGCGGATTTCTTGCGGACACCCTCAAGGCTCTGGCCGATGCCATCAAAACTCTCGTGGTGGGGCTGGAATTGGCCTGGCAATCGCTGGAAGTCGTCACGGCGGCCATGGCAGGAGCGATTGTGACCGTGGCGGGGGTCATCAATTCGGCCCTGCATCTGGACTGGAACGGCATCAAGGCCGCCTGGGATCGGGGCTTGACTCAAACCAAACTCGCGGTGGACCAACAGGTGGGCACCATGATGCACACGATTCTCGCCTTCAAGGGGGAGCTCGCCTCGGTGGGAGAATCTTCCGGCAAAAAATCGGAACCGTTGGGTCAATTGTCCATGCCAGGGGTGGCCGGGAGTTCCCACGGGCAGATGAGTGAATGGCGCGCCCAGTTGACTCAAAAGCAGGATCTGGAGGGGGTCTATCACGAGTTGTCCAAACAGGACGAGCTGGCGTTCTGGCAGGAAAAACTTGCCCTCGCTAAAAAAGGCACGGCGGATTACAACGCGGTGTTGCATGAGGTGGTGAACCTGCAACGCCAGGTCTACAAGGCGCAGGTGTCGGGAGCCCAGAAGGCGAGTGAGGCCGAGCTGTCGCTCAAACTGAGCCAACTCAACACCGATGCCAACCTGGAGCGCAATCACCTTAAAACGGTTACGCAGAACAACCAGTTCCTGCTCCAGTCCGGGCAGATCACGAGCGACCAGAAATTGGCTCGTGATCAGGAGGTGGCCAATCAGGAATATGCGCTTGCGCTGGATCTGCTCTCGAAGAAGCTGGAACTCTACCAGGCGGACGCGAAGGCGCGCGCCAAGATCGATGATCAGATCATCAAGCTCAACGCCAATCGAGAGGCCCAGTTGACCCGTGCAACTCAGACGGCGGTGCTCGATAACCAGAAGGCTTACCAGCAGATGTTCGCACCGATTACCTCGGCGTTTGATACCTCCATCAAGGGCATCATCATGGGCACCCAGACCTGGCAGCAGGCCTGGCAGCGCAGTCTCACGGCCATCCTGTCCTCCTTCATCGACACCGGCATCAAGATGGTGAGCACCTGGGCCTCGCAACAGTTGGCCATGACCTTGGCCACCACGACACAAAACGAGGCGCGCATGGCCTCCAGCCAGATGGCGAGTACTTCGAGCCTCGCCACTTCGGCCATCACCATCGTGAAATCCATCATGAATAGTGCCAGTGAGACCTTCGCCGGGATCTTCGGGTTTCTGGCGCCGGTCATGGGTCCTACGGCGGCGGGTCCGGCGGCGGCCGGGATGGGGACGGTGGCGGCGGTGGCAGGTTCAGTGGCATCCAGTGCCGGTGGGGAGTGGAACATCCCCGTAGACAGACTGCAGTTCGTGCATCGGAACGAGACCATTCTGCCGGCGGGCATAGCAGGGGGGCTTCGCAATCTGGTGGAGCGCGGGGGGAATGCGCAGTCTCACCAGATTCATATTCACGCCACCGATGCCCAAAGTGTGGAACGTCTCTTTCACAACAATGGCGCGGCAATCGCACGCGCCCTGCAAAGTCACCTGCGCAACTTCGGACGCTGATTTCCATGGAAGAACGCCGTAAAACGCCGCTCTCGGAAGAGCAGCGCCAATCCTTGGTGGACGTCATTTTAGAGGCGCTCCGTTCGGAATTCGCCACC
>DAIDKJ010000173.1 GCA_027450105.1 Ferrovum sp. | reverse complement strand
GAGTGTGGCTTGGAAACGCTGTTATTGGTTGAGGATGATCTTGGTCTTCGAAAACAGTTGCGCTGGCAACTGGAGGGGTTTTCCCTGCAGATGGCCGGCTGTCGGTCTGAGGCCATCGCCTGTCTGCGGCGTTTCGAGCCGAAAGTGGTGCTGCTGGATCTGGGGCTTCCTCCCGATGCGGACGGTGTTAGTGAGGGGCTGAAAACGCTGCAGGAATTGTTGGTCTTGATGCCGACGACCAAAGTCATCGTATTGACGGGAAATACGGATCGAGAAAATGCAGTTCAGGCGGTGGCCTTGGGTGCCTATGATTTCTGTCAAAAACCCTTCGAGCCCCAGGTGCTGGCACTCATTCTGGAGCGTGCACTGGCTTTGCATCGTCTGGAAGCAGAAAATTCTTCCCTGAAAACCTTGCAGACCTCCACGCCGTTGCAGGGGATACTGACGCACGATCCGGTGATGCAACAGTTGTGCAAGACCGTCGAACGGGTGGCTTCCTCGGAAGTCACCGTCCTGGTTCATGGGGAAAGCGGAACCGGCAAGGAACTCTTCGCGCGCGCCACCCATCACTTGAGCCCACGGTCCGAACAACGCCTGGTGGCCATCAACTGCGCCGCCATCCCCGAGAATTTGTTGGAAAGCGAACTGTTCGGATACGAAAAAGGCGCGTTTACCGGCGCCTCCAAACAAACGATCGGACGTATCGAATATGCTCAGGGGGGGACCCTTTTTCTGGATGAAATTGGGGATCTCCCCTTGTCACTCCAGGCAAAATTGCTCCGCTTCCTCCAGGAACGAGTCATCGAGCGGCTCGGGGGAAGAGCTGAGATTCCGGTCAATGTGCGGGTGGTTTGCGCCACGCATCAAAATCTTACCGAATTGATTCGGCAGGGACGTTTTCGGGAGGATCTGTATTACCGGCTGAGCGAAATCGTGATCAAGGTGCCGCCCCTGCGGATGCGTTCGGGGGATATTGCACTTCTGGCCAATGTGTTCCTCGAAAAATATGCGGCCAGTCAGGGACGATCCTTGCGCGGGTTCAAGCCCGAGGCGATGGCAACCTTGACGCATTACGCCTGGCCTGGCAACGTGCGGGAACTGGAAAACGTGATCAAACGGGTCAGTGTCATGGCAGAAGGGCCTTATGTCGGCACGTCGGATCTGGGGTTGGACGTGCCGGCAGAAGACGGGGCCATGACCATACTTCCATTGAATTTACGGCAAGTTCGGGAAGATGCCGAACGTAAGGCCATTCTCGACGCCATCGCCCAGGCAGACGGAAATATGGTCCAGGCTGCAGGACTTCTGGGAGTTTCCCGTCCTACTCTGTATGGTTTGATGCGTCAGTATAAACTTCGTTGAGCGGTCCTGAAGACAAGGGAAAGGACAGGCGAAAGCACGTTCCTTTCCCTACGGTGCTGGAGACGAGTACGCGCCCGCCCAGTTCCTCCATGTAGGTGCGGCATTCGTAGGCTCCGATGCCCATGCCGGAGGTTTTGGTGGAATCAAAAGGGCGGAACAGTCGTTCCTTGATGAAATCTTCCTCCATGCCTTTGCCGCTGTCCTGAATTTCGAGAATGGCTTCCGTCGGGCTGGAATCCAGCAGAATTTCCACATGCCCATCATAGGGGGTGGCTTCGCAGGCATTCTGGATGATATGTCCGATGACCCGTTCCAGACGGTCCGGATCTGCGCTGATCCGGGCATTTTTCTGTACGGTCAGGGAAGGGGTGGGCTTGAATTTGGATTTGCTGAGCAGGGCCGCACGCACCAGTTGATGAAGATCGATTGATCGATGTTCCTGAGCAGTGGAGGCCCCTCTCAGTCGGAGCAACAACTGGTTCATTTTGGTGACGGAATGATCGATGGTGAAGAGCACGTCTTCCTGAAACTCGGGATTGTTTTTGTGTTTCTCCGCGTTTTCCAGGAGCAAACTCAACTGGGCGATCAGATTTTTCAGGTCGTGCACGATGAAGGCCGACATCCGGTGAAAGGATTCGAATTGGCGGGCCACCAGCAAGGCTTCGCTGGCCCGTTGCTGGGCCAGGCTGTTGGCCAGTTGATGGCCGGCCGCTTTGAGCAGGTCGCTCACTTCCCAGTTGAATTCGATCTTGCTCAAGGGCTGAGCCAGCAGGATGAAGCCGATCAGTTGGTTGTAGAGCATGAGGGGGACGATCAACCAGGCATCCTCTATCCTTGAAAGCCAGTCAGGAACCACCAGATCCGGATAGGGGGGGGTCTTGGGCAGGTACTCGTCCAGATTGATGACCCAGCGGGAGCGGGTCAGAAACTGGATCAGGGAAGAATCCGGAGGCAAGGGGCGGGGCGCCATCTCTATCCCCAGGGCCGCCACGCATTCATAGTTCTTGCCGGGGTCACTCTCCATCCACAAGGCCCCTTTCTGGCACTCCACCAAGGTTCCGAGGGCGGTGATGGCGGCTTCGTAGATTTTTCCCGGTGAATCGGAACTGAGCAGCGTGCGCGTAAACTTCATCCATTCTTCACGGTAATCATACTGATAACTGAAAAAATGTTTGTTGATCCATACCTTGAACTTTGAGCGGATCTTTCCTGAAAATAATACGACCAATAACAGCAGGGATGCTGCTGCCAGGAAGGTGAACTGCAGGACGGGTCCCCAGTCGCCCCCGACGGAGCGCAGGTAATACCCGGCCGCTGCCATGAAAAGCAAATACAGGCCGGAACCGAACAAACTGACGGAGTGGAACACCAGATGTCGGGAAACATGAATTTGCTTGGCCCATTCCCGATTTCGCAGTACGGAAACCAGGATCAGGGGTGCCGTCAAGGTATTGATGAACCCCCGGGCGATCCACAGCGTACCCCGGACATGGGAAAACAGCAGGCCTTCCGCATAGAGCAAAAAGTCATAGACAAACATCGTCCCCAAACCCAGACACATGAATTTGATGCCCCAACGGGCATGGACGGGGGTATTTCTGAAGTACTGTTCCACCAGCATCATGCCGAAGATGGACAGCGCGACATGCAACACCAGATCGGATTTAGGCATCATGTCGAGTGCATTGGCCCCGCTCCATTGATTGTAGAGAAGGATGACCAGGGTCAGACCCAGAAGAATTCGGAGCAGACGCTGGAGGGAACCGAGCAGGGCCGGCGCGGGACTGTCGGGAGTGATCATGGCCTTCAGAAGAAAAGCCATCCAGAAATAGTCCCGAATGAATTCGGCCAGGTCGGACAGGAGGGGAATGGTGTAGCGCAACGGAAAAAGCACGAGCATCAGCGCCCAGCCGCTGTTGGCCAGGCAAGCCAGAGCCAGGGCCGTGCGGATGGGGTTGGCGGTTTTACGGCCGAGCAGGTACAGCCCCAACAGCGCAAAAACGGTCAGTGCGCTGAGCTGGCTGGCAAGAGTGATGGGGGAGGTCAAG
>DAIDKJ010000172.1 GCA_027450105.1 Ferrovum sp. | reverse complement strand
TGGTGTTTGAGGACCGATGCTTCATGGTGGTGCGTAGCAGGTATCGGATTTTCTGTGGTCTGGGGCTTAAATTGGCTGCCTGAATCAGTGAGTTCCCGGACTATCACACACCCACACAAAAACGCTCCCACTTTTCGCGTTTGTGACGATGCTGAAAAACCCAATCAATATCCAGGAGTAGTTGACGGTTCCTGCGAACCAAGGATAACAGAGAGGGCTTGCTGCAAACACCCGACCCTGATTCGGGCTGGTAGAATTACTGGATGGGACACGACCACGACAGCAGTTATAAATATCTTTTTTCCGCGCCTGAAATGGTGCGTGATCTGATTATCGGGTTTGTACCGGACGAGTGGTTGCACAGCCTGGACTACGAAACGCTGGAGCGGGTGGAAGGCAGTTACATCACCGAAGACTTTCGAGGTCGCGCTGAGGACATCGTCTGGCGGATCAGGTTGGGTAACGAGTGGGTCTACCTGTACTTGCTGATCGAATTTCAGAGCACCGTGGACAAATACATGGCCCTGCGCATGATGGTGTATCAGGGTTTGCTGTATCAGGACCTGATCAAGCAGGGAGCCGTGTTGTCCGATGGGCGTCTGCCGCCAGTTCTGCCTATTGTGTTGTACAACGGCAGCCAGCGCTGGACGGCGGTTACAGATGTGTTTGACCTGATTCCGCCAGTGCCAGGACTGGTGCAGCAGTTCAAGCCCAGAGCCGCATTTCTGCTGATTGACGAGAACGCCTATACCGACAGCGAACTGGCATCACTCAAAAATCTGGTGGCGACCGTGTTCCGGATTGAACATCCCACTGACCCGGAAAGCATTCAGGCATTGCTGCGTCTACTGGAAGAATGGCTGTCAGACCGGGCTGATTTGCAGCGCATGATCGCCAGATGGATGCGGGCGACATTGATGCGCAAACCGGAGTACCGTATACTTTTACCAGAAGTAGAGAACCTACAGGGGTTGCGAATCATGTTATCCGAACAACTTGAAGTATGGGCGCGCCAATACGAGGCCAGAGGTGAGGCCAGAGGCGAAGTCATGGCCCTGCAGAAGTTGCTCACCAAGCGGTTTGGCGTTATCCCGGTGGATATTTTAGCGAAAATAGCTTCCGCGTCGCAAGAACAGGTCGACTCATGGTTGGATCAGATGCTTGATGCCAAAAACTTTGGAGACTTGTTTGGCCCAACCACGCACTGAGGCCAACGGGTGACGACGCCTGATACACAGGATAGTCACTCGCATCGTATTGAAAAAAGGGCTGTTTGTGTGTGGGTGTGTGATAGTCCGGGAACTTTACCTGAAATCGGCTTGAAAGCCTTTGCTGGCGTGGGTTTGACGGTTCCTGCGAACCGTGGAAAATCGCGGGAACCGATGCCCCTTTCAGTGACCATCGCAAACCAGCAACTCAACCCACCCCTGCCCTCTTGACCCCAGCCACCGCGCCCGGATCTTTCTTAAACCCAATCATCACCGGCAACCTCTCCGGGTCCGGTCCCGGCCAGTCGCTCTTGCGCGTGGCCGTCCACAATTTGGCAGCCCCCCGGTACATCCGTCTGATCTGACGGCGCACCCCCCCATAGAGGGGATAGAACCGCACCCAGTGCATCGTCTCGCGCCTCACTTGCCCCACATCACCCGCCTTCACCAACGCCACCAGGTGCTGCTGTAACCCGTTCAACACCCGCTCCTGTAGCCGGCAGCTCCAGGCATATCCAGCACCCTCCCGAGGCTCGTGGACCATCACAAATTCCGAGAACTCCGGCAACCTCGTCAGCCACTTCTCCCTCGACCAGTCCGATGCGCCGGGCATGGTCAGGGCGTGGTCCGTCGCCATCAGCATCACCTGGCGCATCCCAGGCCGGGAAATCACTGGGCCAGCTAGGGCCACCGCCGTCGCCAGTTTCCTCTCCTTCCGATCCTGTCGTTTCCATGCGGGCAACTGAGTTCCATAGGCTTCAGCCCACTTGCTGGCGATCCCCTCCACCTTCTCGGCGGGCACAATAAAACTGGTCCACACCGTGTACCCCCGAATAAAGTGAAACAAAATTGCCTTCAGTGCTGGGGTGATGTCATCGTAGATCCTCATGGGTATTTCCCTCACTCAATCCGATACGTCATCAACGGATCATGGGCCGTTGCGATGACACAAATCCATATTTATCAACCTCATAGCAATGATCTCAGATGACATGGGGTGAAGGTGGGAGGAGAGCAATCCACCCCGCCATCAACCTACCGCAAGCAAATCCATCACGGCTCACGGCCACCATGCACAGGGTCAACCGGGAGCACGCCTGTTTTTACACACGTATGCAAGACAATACGTAGTGAACTATACGCACTATCGAATGCGGCACCGCTCCCTGTTTGGTGGTGACCCGACCAGCGTCCTCTGTCTGCAGAGAACCCCGGTCGGGCCGCCACCTGACACAGCCATTCGATTCTGCCACGACGCGTAATGCGTCTGGGCTGCCAAGCCCACGCTTCCAGGTCGCCTACCTGGGGGAATCTCTGCATTGGCGCCGTATGCCTGGAAACAGGCACGTACGGTGCGAGGGCGAGGTGCCTGGGTAACCCCTGTCTTTACCGGACAGACCAAACCAGTCATTTCAGCCCCTGCCTTCCCTGCTCCTGGAGAACTGGGCGGAGGTGTGCGGTAGGGAAACGGGTCCACGGAGGCAATGCCGTGACACCCTGGTTGTGGAAAATCCGGTAAAAGTCCGGACGCCGGGACGCGTGGAAACCGCGTAACGGTTGCTCACTGGGATGGCTTTGCGGCTGGATAAAAACCAGCGTAAGCGGTAACTTGCCGGCGTTCTATTCGGGAAGGATTTACCCCGGCATACTCAGATCATGGAAGTCAGATGATCTGAAAGGGGGTTATGAGCGCTTATGATACAATAAGTCTATGAATTCAAACGAAGAATCATCGATTCTGGCCGCCCAAAAACCTCTCTCCGAAGTGGTGCGCGACCTGCTCAACCAGGTCAAAAACCGTGACGAAGAAATCCTGGCCAAAAATCAGGAAATCCTGGGCAAGGATGCCCACATCCAGCGCCTGAGCGCTGAACTGGCCCGCCTCAAACGCCTCAAGTTCGCCCAAACCCGCGAAGCCTTCAAAGCCGCCGGCCAGGAAGATCTCTTCGGTGAAACACTCGATGCCGACCTGGCCGAAGTCACCGCACAAATCGAGGCCACCACCGACAACACCAACGCAGAAACCAAGCCCCCGCGCAATAAGCATCCAGGTCGCAAACCTCTGCCTGCCGAATTACCCCGGGTCGAGCATCGCCATGACCTTGACTCCTGCACCTGCGGCAAGTGTGGCAAAGACCTGGTCCTCATCCGCGAAGACATCACCGAAATCCTCGACGTCATCCCGGCCAAGTTCTTCGTACAACGTCATGTCTACCCCCA
>DAIDKJ010000171.1 GCA_027450105.1 Ferrovum sp. | reverse complement strand
ATCGCATCCTGCAACTGCACCATGGCAGTGTAGAAGTACAATCAGAGATGGGCCATGGCACGGAATTCACGATGCGGATTCCGCTGGCGATGACCGAATGGGGAAAACGGCATCTTCAACCGGAAAGTGCTGAAGGTTTTGGCGGGGTTGGCCAGGGCGTCTCCTGGTCCGGCAATCCCCAAAACAGTCAGTTGCGGAATTTCGCTGGCCACCGCAAGCACTTTTTTGACGGCCTGCTGGGGGGTTAAGGGTTGTGAAACCACGCCCGGTCGGGATTCGTTGGAACAGTCGTATTTTCGGTTGCAGTAGTGACACTGGATATTACAGGCGGGCGCCACAGCCACATGCATTCTTGCAAAGTGATGATGGGCCTCTTCCGAATAGCAGGGGTGGTCTTTCACCTTCTCCCAAAT
Organism: Ferrovum sp.; assembly: GCA_027450105.1. Classification (GTDB taxonomy): domain Bacteria; phylum Pseudomonadota; class Gammaproteobacteria; order Burkholderiales; family Ferrovaceae; genus JAJZHV01. The sequence goes on along the minus strand of DAIDKJ010000171.1, from coordinate 3,046 downwards.
GGCCGCCGGCAGTTCGGCTGGGCCCTGGGAACTACCGCACCCCGCCTTGCCCGCAACGCTCGTTGTACCGCAGCCCGCGGGGGCGGCCACCTCCACCGTCATTGCCGTGAGCGGTCGAAAGGTACGTGGGCGGGCCACCGTAGGCAATGGCTGATTTTCCCGATCCATGAGGTATTCCTCTGCAGATGTCTTGCCATAGAGAAACGCAAGTCTCGTGCCACTCGGAGAGGTTTTAATAACCCGTTATTTTTCAATGGATTGTATTTTTTGGAAGGGGTGCGACCGGTTGTCAGCAAGGCGACAAGAATGCGGCGATTGTCATAAAAAGGACAGGGGCATTCAGAATTTTTTCACCTGAATGTTGTACTTCTTGAGGGCATATCCCATCTGCCGCGGGGTCAGATTGAGCAAGCGGGCGGCTTTGGCCTGGACCCAGCCACTGCGTTCCATGGCTTGTACCAACTGCTCCCGTTCCGTAGCATTTTCTGCCTCGGGCATGCTTACTGCCGTCGCTGGTTCCAGCCTGTCATCCGCAACGGGAGCAATGGGAATGACCACTCCGTTGGGCTGATATTTCCAGAGCGTGGAGGAGAGGCAATGGTTGGTTTGACAGGGGATGTCCACTTCCCGAATCAGATTGGAACGCGCCATGGTGGCAAAGCGTTCCACACAATTCTCCAACTCACGCACATTCCCCGGCCAATGGCATTGACTCAAAACCTGCATGGCCTCGGGAGTCAGCCCGATTTTTGTTCCATTGTCACGGTTAAAAGTGCCAAGAATTTTTTCCACCAGAAAAGGGATGTCTTCCCGACGTTCGCGCAGGGGGGGCAGGTGAATGGAGATCACGTTGATTCTGAAGTACAGGTCGGAACGATACTCCCCCTTGCCGACCATGTCTTCCAGGTTGCGATTGGTTGCACAGATCAGCCGCACATTGACCTTGATGGTCCGATTGCCCCCCACGCGCTCAAATTCATGTTCTTGCAGCACCCGCAGCAATTTCACCTGAAAGGCTGGGGAAATATCGCCAATTTCATCCAAAAACAACGTCCCCCCATCGGCTTGCTCGAAGCGCCCCTTGCGTTCCTGCAAGGCCCCGGTGAAAGCACCCTTTTCGTGTCCAAACAATTCGGATTCCAGCAACGATTCGGACAAGGCGGCACAATTGACTTTGATGAACGGCTTGTCCTTGCGCGGCGACAAGTAATGAATGGAACGGGCAATCACTTCCTTACCAGTGCCCGATTCACCCCGCAAAAGAATGCTACTGCGCCCCGGGGCCGCCTGATGCACATTGGCAAAGACCTCCTGCATGCGCTTGGAGTATCCAATGACGTTTTCCAGGCTGTATTTTGTCACCAACTCTTTTTGCAGGCGGGACTTTTCCTGCATCAACTGCTCTCGATCCTTGGCAATTTCGGCGTGCAGACGGATCGTCTGCCCAATCAAATTGGCCACCATTCCCAGCAACTGCAGATCGCTTTGAATGCTTTGTGTCCTTTCACTGCGTTCTCGCTGAAAGGAGAGCACGCCAATCGTTTCACGTCCCGATTTGATAGGAACCCCCAAAAACGAAATGGAAGAATCTTCCGCCTGGGATAAGGAGCCGGTTCGATTCAAAAACAGGGGCTCATGGGCTACATCCGGGATGATGGCAGGAATGCCTGTTTGAAAAATTCTGCCCGTGATGCCTTCACCCACTGCAAACCGCCCCCGTGCGATCTCGTCGGCATGCAGACCGATGGCGGCAATGATGACCAGGCGCTCCTGCTCCACAAAATACTGGCTGATGACGCCTCGTTGCATTCTCAAATGCGCGGAAATGACATTGAGCACCTGCCGTAAGGTCTTGTTCAATGCGAGTGAAGAACTGAGGATCTTGCTGACCTCATACATGGTAACCAGGGAAACATTCTGTACTTCCTGTTGCGCAAACATGGCGTGCAACGATGCCCTGTGATGAATTGGATAATCAATTCAATGCAATATTCATGCCGCTAAGCGGACCAAGGCTGTCCAAAACCCGACAAACACGACAAACAGGTTTTGCCTCTTCAGTCCGCAATCATCCACTAAAAATCTTCAACACGTTGATAAATCAGCCATTTTAAAACAAGACCGAATTGGCACGGGTTTTGCGAGGTGAGACACATACAGCAAAAACGGAGCCCCAAGGATGAGCCTCGCACCGATCTACCTGGACTATGCAGCCACGACGCCCGTGGATCCACGTGTTGTGGAGGCCATGATCCCTTATTTGACGCACCATTTTGGCAATCCCGCCTCCCGTTCGCACTCTTTTGGATGGCGTGCCGAAGAAGCCGTCCAAAAGGCGCGGACTCAGGTGGCCGCGCTGGTGCATTGCGACCCCAAGGAAATCATCTGGACTTCGGGGGCCACAGAATCCAACAATCTGGCCATCAAGGGAGCGGCCCATTTTTACAGTACCAAGGGCAAACATCTGGTCACCGTCAAAACCGAACATAAGGCAGTGTTGGATTCCGTGCGCGCATTGGAACAGGAAGGTTACCGGGCCACCTATCTCACGCCCCTCAACAACGGACTGCTGGACTTCGATCAGTTTGAGGCGTCCTTGCAGCCCGATACCGTTCTGGTGTCTGTCATGCTGGTCAACAACGAGATTGGCGTCATTCAGGATATCCGTCGCATCGGCGAACGCTGCCGGAAGGCCGGCATCCTCTTTCACGTGGATGCCGCTCAAGCCACTGGAAAAGTCGCCATCGACTTGCAGAACCTGCCTGTAGACCTGATGAGTTTTTCCGCCCATAAAACCTATGGACCCAAGGGCATCGGTGCCCTGTATGTGTGCAAGAATCCCCGGATCAAACTGGAGGCCCAACAGCATGGAGGAGGGCATGAACGCGGCATGCGTTCAGGAACACTCCCCACGCACCAGATCGTGGGCATGGGAGAAGCCTTTCAGATTGCGCAACAGGAAATGGCCACCGAAGTGCCGCGCATCCATCGTTTGCAAAAACAGTTGCTGGACGGACTCTCCACCATGAAGGAGGTTTTTGTGAAC
>DAIDKJ010000170.1 GCA_027450105.1 Ferrovum sp. | reverse complement strand
GTATTGGGTATTGGCCAATTCCAGATATTCGGCTCCTAATTCGTGCGCCATTTCGATGATGCGGCCAATATGCTCGATATTCAGCCGATGGATCACCACATTGACCACCATGGGCCAACCGTGCTGCTTGATCAGCGCTGCAACCCGGTGTTTGAGCTGCCAGGTATGGGTGTTGGTCAACAGATCATTCACTTCCCGGGTGCTGTCCTGAAAGGATAACTGGATGTGGTCCAGTCCAGCGTCTTTCAGGCGCTGGGCGCGTGCTTCGGTGAGTCCGACCCCCGAGGTGATGAGATTGGTGTAATACCCCAGTTTTTGCGCCTCACGCACCAGGATTTCCAGATCTTCACGCAATAAGGGTTCCCCCCCAGAAAAACCGCATTGAACCGCCCCAAGGGCTCGGGCTTCGTGCAGTACTCGAATCCACTGGTCGGTTTCCAGTTCTTGCGGGTGACGTGCAAAATCCACCGGGTTATAGCAAAAGGCACAATGCAGGGGACAGCGATAGGTGAGTTCGGCCAATAACCACAGCGGCGGAGCAGGGCGAGTGGATGTGTTGGCTGGTGCGGTCATGGAATACCTGGGGATGGGTTGATCTGCCGGGGCGGATGAGGCTTTCGATAGCGAATGTTCAGGAACCGCTGTTTATGGAACCGAGGGCGTGGTGGGCGCTGGGCGCCAAACGATCCACCGTTGTTGCTGCGCTTGGCGCAAAAAATCGGTTACCTCGGAAGCCAATCCCTGGGCCTGAAAGGCTTGTTCCAGGGCAGCGATCAACGCGGACAAAGAATGACTGCCATCACAGCGCTTGAGAATTTCTCCGGCACTCTGGTTTAATTTGACCATGCCTTCCGGATACAGCAAGACATGGCAATTCTGGGCCGATTCCCACTGCAGGCGAAAGCCGGGCCCAATGCAGGGATATTGTTCGCTATCCGGGTTTGGCACGCCCAGGTTTTGTGTGACGACTTTCGCGCCCTGCGGTGCATTCCTGTGGGAGGGAGCGCCGGGGTTCATGGGGCAACGCCGTAATGTTGGCCCATGACGTCATTCATGGACCACAGAATATCCAGTTTGAATGTCAGGATTTGCAGGGCTCGTTCCTGTTGTGCGCGGGTGCGAAAGTGGTCCAGCGTGATGGCTAGCCCCTGCAAGACGTCCCGTGGGGCCTGACTGGTGCGGTTGCGGAAGTACTGCAGTCCTTGAGACTCGATCCAGGGGTAGTGCTCGGGCCAGGTGGCCAGACGCTCCCGATGGATCGCCGGGGCGAATAGTTCGGTCAAGGAAGAACAGACGGCCTCCTGCCAGGGGGCCTTGCGGGCAAAGTTGACATAAGCGTCGACGGCAAAGCGCACTCCGGGGAGTACGTGGCGTAAATCGGTGATTTCCTCGCGGGTCAAACCAACCGCCAAACCCAAACGAATCCAGGCCTCGATGCCGCCGGCATCGAATTGCTTGTCACCCTGAGGCAGGCCATACTCAAAGCCATCGTGATCCAGAATGCGCTGCACCCAGCCACGCCGGACTTCACGATCCGGGCAGTTGGCCAGGATGGCGGCGTCCTTGATGGGGATGGCGATCTGGTAGTAAAACCGATTGGCAACCCAACCCCGAATCTGCTCCGGGGTGGCCCGACCGGTATTGAGCATGACGTTGAAGGGGTGGTGGATGTGATAGGCGGCACCTCGTTCACGCAGGGCTTGCTCGAACTGGGTTCGGTCCCAGGGGGCGCGTTCGTCTTGCAGGGGAGGCATTTCCAGAAGGATGTCGGATCGGATCATGAGGGCTGGGCTTTTACGGTTACAGTTGAATATGCATTCCATCCCAGGCCACTTCGATGCCCTGAGCAAGCAACTGGGCGCGTTGGGGTGAGTTTTCGTCCAGGATGGGGTTGGTATTGTTGATATGAATCAAGACCTTTCTGGTCGTTGCGGGAATGGTGGCCAGCCACTCCATCATGCCCCCTGGTCCCGATTGGGGAAGGTGGCCAATGTCGCGTGCAGTTTTGGTCCCCAATCCCAAATCCAGCATTTCCCGATCCGTCCAGAAGGTTCCATCCACCATGACACAATGGACCTGACAGAGTACTGCATGAACGCGTTCATCCCAGGCACCAAGTCCCGGTGCGTAAAAGACTGTTTTTCCGCTGTGCTGATCCGTGAGAACCAGGCCGATGTTATCTCCGCACACCGGGTGCTCCCGATGGGGTGAATAAGGCGCGGCTTTGCTGCTCAAAGGAACGGCCTGGAAGGTCAGGCCCGGGACGCCAGCTACTTCAAAGGTGCTGCCATCCAGCGGAACCGGTTTGCGATCGATCCCGCAATAGTGGGACAGGACCTGCAATACCGGGTTACCCTGGGTTAAATCCTCAAACACGGGATCGGTGCAATGCAGTGCCAGCGGGCGAGTGGACTCACGCAGCATGTATAGCCCGGTACTATGATCGATTTGGCCGTCCACCAGAATGACCCCGGCGATGCCGCTGTCACGTAAACCTTGACGGGGATGAAGTGCAGGCGTGTGGCGGATTTGTTCCAGAATGTCGGGGGAGGCATTCATCAGGGCCCACGCCCCTGCAGGATCGGCACAGGCAATGATGGAGGATTGGGTGCGGGGCCGGATAGCTCGTGAACCTGCGCGGTGTCCTGCGCATTGGGGACAATTGCAATTCCATTGGGGGAACCCCCCTCCTGCCGAAGAGCCGAGAACGATGATATGCATGGGTTGAGCTTCCGTCTGATAGAACGGGTCGGTCAGACGGAAGGAGTGGATGACGGTGTAATATTTGTACCGGGCTTAGCGTGCGGCCACGTACATGGTGATTTCAAAACCAAAACGAAAATCACAAGCGCTTGGGGTTTGCCATTGCATGAGCGAATCTCCTAAACTGAATTTTATTTTAAAGGGTTACGCGCCACAAAGCGCTGTAACGTGAACGAAGGCGGTTGGTGAAGCCTGCCGGAGCCCAGCAAACTGTGCACCGTACAGGCAGATACCCGCCTGCACCTTGAGGAATTACCCAACGTGTGGCTTAAGCATAACATCCGGTTTTTCAAAACGAACACCCAAGGTCCTGTTTCATGAAAATCATGAGGTGGCCGGGACGACTTTTCGCCAGACCATTAACCATTCGGGCCCGCATCAACGGCATGCTGGCCCTGCTCATGGGTGTGTTTACGGCCTGTTTATGCTACTGGGAACTGGAAGCGGCACGCCTGATCATCCAGCAGGATATCGACGTGGCAAACCGGATCACCATCCAGTTGCTGGGGGTGTTGATCCAGGAGGAGCGGGTCAGTGGTCAGAGCCTTTCGCCGGTGGCTCTGGTCCGGTTTCTGGAGCAGGCTGGCGCGGTGCGGGTGCATGAAATCCAGCTGTTCAACCTTCAAGGGCAACTGATTTATAGTGCTCCGGCAATCCCGGAAAATGCCGATCGGTCCGCACCGCGTTGGTTTGCGCACTATGTGACTCAGGGCGTGGAGCCGGTGGTACTCAACCTGGCGCAGGC
>DAIDKJ010000169.1 GCA_027450105.1 Ferrovum sp. | reverse complement strand
CCAATTCGGGCAGCCATAACGTAATGATTTCCGAAGGCAGCACGTAAACCCAGAGAGCTGGAAGCACTGTCCCATACCCGTCAAGCCACGCACCGATACTGGGTGGCCTTGGCGATGGGCCGCACATGCCGGTTGCGGTATCTGGTAAAATGGCCCCTTGGCAACCCTACCCCTTTTGCCCTTGAAGAAAAAACTCCACATCCGCACTTTCGGGTGTCAGATGCCTGTGTACGACGTGGCCCATTCCACCCTGAGGGGGCGCCGGTGAGCCTTCTCGAACGGGCCCGCAGTCCGGTGGGCCACGAACGCTATAGTCGGCCGCATGAATGAAAGCGACCCTGAAACTCACCCTGCAACGCGCCAGCCGCAGCACCGAGCAGCCCACCCGGGCCCAGTTGCGGCGCTGGGTGATGCGCGCCCTGGAACAATCCGCCCAAATCACCATCCGTCTGGTGGACCGCCCGGAAGGGCAAGCCCTGAACCGGGAGTTCCGGGGCCTGGATCATCCCACCAACGTGCTCACCTTCGTGTATGGCCTGGAGCAGGGTCTGCTGCACGGCGACCTGATCCTGTGCGCCCCGGTCATCAAGGCCGAGGCCCGGGCCCAGAAAAAACCCCTGGAACACCATTACGCCCACCTAGTGATTCACGGCGTGTTGCACCTGCAGGGGTACGATCACCTGCGCACCCAGCAGGCCCAACGCATGGAGGCCCTGGAAATCCTGCTGCTCAAAACCCTGGGCATTCCCAACCCCTACGACCCACACCCGCAAACACCGTGACCTCGCCCACCGGCCCACACGCCACCCCGACCCACTGCGCCCACCCATCATGACGGACGATATCCCCAAAGCCCCCTCCCTGCTGGAACGCTTAACCCAATGGCTCCACCATGACGAACCCGCCAGCCGGGACGAACTGGTGAGCATTCTGCACCATGCCCTGGAGCGCCAACTGCTGGATGCCGATGCCCTGGGCATGATGGAGGGCGTACTGGGCGTGTCCGACATGCAGGTGCGCGATGTGATGATCCCCCGGGCCCAAATGGACGTGATCGAAATCGATCAGACGCCCGAGCAATTCATCCCTTTCATGATCGACACGGCCCACTCCCGCTTTCCCGTGGTGGATGAGGGCAAGGATAACGTGCTGGGCATCTTGCTGGCCAAGGATTTGCTGCGCCACACCGCCGGGCAGGAGTTTAACGTGCGCGACATGCTGCGCCCGGCCGTGTTCGTGCCTGAGTCCAAACGGTTAAACGTGTTGCTGCGCGAGTTTCGCGCCAATCGCAACCATATCGCCATCGTGGTGGACGAATACGGCGGCGTGGCGGGGCTTGTCACCATCGAGGATGTGCTGGAGCAGATTGTGGGAGATATCGAAGACGAATATGACTTCGATGAAACCGAGGACAATATCGTCCCCGATGCCCCCGGGCGTTTTCGTGTCAAGGCGCAAACCGAGCTGGCGGATTTCAATGCGGCCCTGGGCACCCACTGGACCAGTACCGACTTCGACACCGTGGGCGGATTGGTCTTGAACCGCTTTGGGCGCATGCCCAAACGCGGCGAGCGCATCCTGCTGGATGGTCTGCAATTTCAGGTGCTGCGCGCCGACAGCCGGCGCCTGCATTCCCTGCTGGTGGAACCCCTGGCCCAGGATTCCTCCGCTACCCCATGAAGCGCTGGTTGCCCCATTCGCGCCTGGTGCAGCACGAGCTACTGGCCCTGCTCTCCGGCGCTCTGGCCGTGGCCGGCTTTGCGCCCTATGGTTTCTGGCCGGCCCCGATTCTTGCCGTGACGGTGCTGATGCTGTTGTGGCGCCGCTGTCACTCGCGCCGCCACGCCTTCCTGGTGGGGTTTTTATGGGGCCTGGGGTTTTTCATGAGCGGGGTAAGCTGGCTGGAAATCAGCCTGCACGACTACGGCGGCATGCCCCAAGCCCTGGCAACCTTGGCCATCCTGCTGTTCGCCGCCCTGCTGGCCCTGTTTCCGGCCCTCACCGGGGCCCTGGCCATTGGCCCTCACGCCCGGGCACGCACCCGCTGGCTGGTGAGCGTTCCGGTGTGGTGGACCTTGCTGGAATGGACCCGCAGCTGGTTTCTCACTGGTTTTCCCTGGTTAACGCTGGGCTACGCCCAGATCCCCGCAGGGCCCCTGGCGGGGTATGCCCCGGTGCTGGGCATTTTTGGGGTGAGTGCCGCCAGCGTACTGCTTTCCGGGCTGCTCACGGCGCTACTCACCGCCCGGCACGACGCCCATGCCTTTAGCCCTCTGCTCTTGGGACTGGTGCTGGTACCGGGAATCGGCCTGGGGCTGGGGCATATCCCCTGGACCCATGGGGTGGGCGAGCCCCTGAGTGTCAATCTGCTGCAGGGCAATTTTTCTCAAGACCAGAAATTCCTGCAGGAAAACACCCAACTCACCCTGCAACGCTACACCAACCTGCTGCACAACAGTTCCGGGCGCCTGGTGGTGATGCCCGAGAGCGCCCTGCCCTGGGTGCGTCAGGACATGCCCGAAACCTATACGGAAGAACTGGAGCGCTGGGGCCATGAACACGACCGGGATGTGCTCATCGGAATGTTTTCTGAGCCCGAACCGGGCCAGTTTCACAACAGCGTGTTCAGCTTTGGGCATTCCCCCTCGCAAAGCTACGAAAAGGTCCATCTGGTACCTTTTGGCGAATTCATTCCCTGGCCCGAGCTCTTGCAACCCCTGCTGCATCGGGTCCTGTCCATTCCGCTAGACAGCCAGCAGCGAGGGTCCCCCCATCAACCCCCCCTGCGCGTGGCCGGACAATGGGTGGGGGTGGACATCTGCTACGAGGACGCTTTTGGGGATGAAATCCTCCATGCCCTGCCGCGCGCTACGCTGCTGGTGAACGTGACCAACGACGCCTGGTTTGGGGCGTCCATCGGCCCCGAACAGCATTTGCAGATGGCTCAGGCCCGAGCCCTGGAAACCGGACGCCCCATGCTGCGCGCCACCAACACGGGGGTGACGGCCATCATCGATGCCCGCGGCCGTCTGGTCAATCGCGCCCCGCGCGCAGAAATCTTCAACCTGGCCGGGCAAGTACAGGGCCATGAGGGCAGCACCCCTTTTGTGCGCAGCGGCAATTACGGTATCCTTACCCTTTGTCTGTTGGCCTTGTTCCTTTCCATTCCGGTATCCAGAAAACCATGACCTTGCTTCCTCCGCGCCGCCTGTTTTACATCCTGGGTTTTCTTTGCTCTACGGGCCTGACGGGATTCGCCCTGTATTTGCAACATGCCCTGGGGGAAGACCCCTGCCCCCTGTGCATTTTTCAGCGCATTGCCATGATTGCCCTGGGGGTGGTGTTTTTGCTGGCCTCCCTGCACGATCCGCGCACCTTGGGAGTGCGCATCTATGCCGCCTGTGCGGGAGTTACCGCCACCCTGGGCGGGGCCATCGCCGCACGCCAGGTATGGTTGCAGCATCTGCCGCCCGATCAGGTGCCCTCCTGTGGCCCGGGGCTTAACTACATCCTGCAGGCCAACTCCTT